>NZ_FCNU01000021.1 GCF_001545115.1 Candidatus Protochlamydia phocaeensis | reverse complement strand
CAAGCGCTGATTTTTACACGTGAATTAACGAGATTTACGATTCATTTAAACTTTTTCGCTTGGTGGCATTAGAGAAAGGGAAATACCTGATCCCATCCCGAACTCAGAAGTCAAGCCTTTCATCGCCAATGGTACTGCACACAAGAGTGTGGGAGAGTAGGTCGCCGCCAAGCTTTTTCTTTCATGGCCTTAAAGCATCCGCTTTAAGGCCTTTTTTTTGCCTGCAACCGATTTGCAATTTTCTTGGTTTTTAGCCTTTAAATTTTTTGATTTGCAATTTTCCTGGCCTTCCCGTTCTTGCCCTGCAACGGCTCAGAGAAAAAGACTGGGTACTCAATTCCTTAAAAATCCGTTCTCTTTTTTCTCTGCGTTTTATGCGATAACCGAAGCGAGAGGGATACAGCTTTTGTTCATTCCTTCCCTGCGCTGTCTGCATTCGCTGGCGTTTATTTTTTTAGTTAAGGAGGAAAGCCATACCTCTTTGGATGAGGGTAAATCTTTTTAACCTGAGCTTGGAGTTTTTTTTGCTCTTTCGACAGCATCAAAGCTGCGGAAGTGAAAACTAGCAAGACGGTCCCTATTTTTAAATAGGGATCCTCCTGCCATTTTTGTCTACATGCGCTTTCCTATCCATTCAAAGGGCAAAAACTCCAAATTCAGGTTTTTAAGCAATTTTTTGCAAAAATTCGGAAAATTGCGGCTTATCAAATAATTGACCGATACAGGCAAGCGCCCCATCAAGAGAGGATAGCGGAATATTGTCTTCAATAAACTCGCGTTCTTCCCCCTCCTTCCATGTTCCATCTGTAATAGCCGCTTTGAGTTTGCTCAAATTGCTTCCGCTTTCATTTAGATCTTTGCTTATATCAGCAAATTCCTCTTTAGTAAAAGATTCACGATAAATGGCCTTGTCTCTTATAATTTGGATAAACTCTTCTTTAAGCTGGGGAATATTAGAACCATCGGGATCAATGTTGGCATTAGATAAAAAGTGAGTCAGTTCAGCTGTAATAAATTGAATATGCTTTCCTTTAAACCCTATCGACACCTTGTTATCCCTAAATAGTTGCTCGAGCTCATTAAACCCTGCATACTCTAAATCCCTTATTTTAGGGCGGTCTAATTTATTTAAATCTTCTAAAGTAGCTGTATATTTATTATATGTATGTTTAATCTGCCCAGCTTCAGGCCCTTCTTCTATTATTTCAGGCAGGATGTCTTCTCCGAGTTGAGCTGCCACTTCTTTGCGGACCGAAGATTCACTTGGATCGCGTCTAAATAAGCTTCTCTTATTATCCATTACGCGATCTGTCAGGATGGTTTTGCCTTTAAGGGATTCTCCCTTTAATTCTTCTGCTTTGACCACATGAATATCCATTTCTTCATTAAAAACTAGGCTTTTAAAATTAGCGATCTCACTATATTTTTCTCTTATATAAGCTTTATTTTTCTTGGTAAATTCTCCATCCGTTTCCCTTTCTTCCATAAACTGCTCTCGGATGGGATTTAGCGTCTTCTGTAAGTCCTTTTGGCGCTGTCCAATGTCTTTTGCTGTTTCTTTTGTCGCTTGATTTAATTCTTCTTGTCTTAATTTAAGCGTTTCCAATTCCGATTTTAGATAATTAAGGGCATTTTGCTTACTAGCATCAGGGGTTGCCTTTAATTCTTCTTCCCGCTTTGCTATATGTTGTTCTGTCTCTGTGATTGCCTGATCCAAATTTTGCGAGGAATGTTGGAGTTCTAAAAGGGCGGATTTTAAATACTTTATAGAGGCAAATTTAGTTTGAACGGACGCTGTATTAAGCGCTTTTAAAAATGTTTGTTCAAATTGGGCGCGCACATCCTTTTGTAAAGCTCCGGTTGAGGCTTTTTCAATAATTTGATTGTGAATAGCCTCTTCTTTTTCTTGAGGAATGAAAAAATGCTTGGTAAAACGCTCTATTGAGTTGGAAATTTTTTGAAATAGACGAGATAAGATATTAGCATTTTTCATTTGATGAACTTTAGATTTAGAATGCTCTGCAATTATTCTTAATTCCTCAGAAGAGAGAGACTCCTGATGATCCAAAACAAATTGACGAACGTCCTTAGCCGAAGAAGCCATTTTTGATTTGCGCGTCCATCCAATTTGCTTTGATTCTGAATTGACAACTAAGTATTTCCTGCCATCTCCTGCCTTCTTTGCTTGAGCCGGAAGGGAAGATTGTCCGGGTGAAAATGAATAATTTTCAATAGGACCTTGATCGGAAAGTCGATCGACCATATTCCCTCCTTTAGAGATCATCTTAACCGGGAGTTTTGTTTTTGCTTGAGCAAAGCTCTGTTGGAGATCCAGTCAAGAATAAAAACAAAATTTAGGTTAGATCTTCTAATGTTGATGATAAATATAGTTTGTTTTGTATAATATTAATTATAAACAAACCGGATTTAATTTTGTTTTTTTTAGTTTTTAAATAGTTGTTTGATTTAAAATTTAAATTAAAAATAAACAAATTTTATTTGGGAATAGTCTCATAAAAGAGTAGTTAAAGGGATTTCTTGCGAAGAGTTTGATATTGATTATGCTTATTGTATAAGCCGCATTGCGGGCAACGATTCAGCTGCTTTATGCTTTCTTCTAAGTAGGCGTAATGGCAATATTCGCACACAAATAAATCTTGTTCGCAAGAAAGAATGGTGCGCCTTCGCGTGCGATAATGAGAATAGACCCAGACTCCAAGAACAATGAGCAGGGCTAAGCTTAAATAAAGCATAAGGGCTGTGTTAAAGGTCAATTCAATCATGGCACATCAATTTGTGGAAAAAAGCCAGTTTATCGCAAGTTAGAATTTTATTTGACTGAAAAGGATTTTAAGTCGAATAAACGCTATTTCTTATCGCTTTCACCTAAAAGCTCTCGCAAATGGAAAATGGCCAATAGAGTTTATCTGCCTAAAGCGGAGATGCCTCTTAGGCGTGCGCGATTTAGCCATGAATCCGTCTTCGAATGATTGTCTTTCTTTTCGAGAAAATCATTTCGAATCCGGGCCATTGGCTAATCGGCAATACGCCTAGGCATATAAACGCTAAACTCTTCTAGAGAGCCTGGGCTTTAAAAGAGCAAGCCCAATTGATGAAGCGCGTCTTTATTGGCTCCCGTTTGATTGAGCAGGACTTCGGAGATTTCCCTAGCAGAAACAGTGACCTTATAAGTGCGAGGAATGCCAAAATCGAAATAATAGACTTCTTTTAGTAAAGCTTGCAGGTATTCTTTTCGCAAATTCATATCTAAAGACTCGGGAAGAGTCTCCAAAGCGGCTTGTAATTTTTCTTTTGAGTCAATAGCGGAAAGGATAGCGGCTAAGCATCCAGGCAGATAAGTGTGAAAGCTTCTCTCTAAAGGCCAAAAAGAAGCAAAATTCGCCCGTATATAGTCTATATCATCGCTTGCCAGAATCTTTCTCATCCACCCTTCCCCTAATACTTGGGAGCGGCCATTTAGGGCAAAACAGCTCAGCAAGAGGGGAATATGTTCTTTGTCGCAAACAAGGGCAGGATGCGAAGCATAGGCTTCCTGTTCCCCGGCATCATGAATATAAAAATTACCTAAGACACGTAAAAGATTAGATTTTTTTTCATTTAAATTTGAATGATTTAAGACCTGTAAAGTTTGATAGACGGTCAAATCGACTAATACTTGTTCAAATTTTCCCCTTTCTTTAGATAATTTGGCGGTAACCAGATCTAGGTCATGCGAGGATCCACATGTCAAAGAAATATAAGGCAAACGGTCTTCGGCTGGCAGATTGCTTACGCTTCTCAAAAGAGACAGAAGGCATGAGAAACGCTTGTCTTCATCAGCTATAGAGCGGATTTGTTCACTCAATAACTTCCATTGATCCGGTCTATCTTTAAGACTATTGAGCAAAATGCTGCGTGAATTGTACGATTCGAATAATTGGAAGAAGAGCATTCCATCAGTGGGATTGAGCGCTAATAATTTCGATACGATTAAAAGCGTTCGTGCTTGTCTCGCTTTTTCCTCGCTATACCGCAATCCCTTTATTAGCAAGCTAAGCAAATCACTGGTATTTGAATCGTCCACTAGTTTTTCAAAGCGCTCAAGAGATAAAGAGGAAAAGAAATCATTGCGCATGCGAAGGTAATCTTCCGGATAGTCGACTAAGACGGACGAATAGGCCAGCAATTGCGCTTGATCCATGTTATTGAAAATAGAAAGAAGATTATCAAAGGCTTGCCTAGATCCTGTTTCAAACTTATGCGCATAGCTTATGCCTTCATTAAGCCAATTCTTTATTGTTTCTTTGTCGAATTGCCTAAGAAGCACGTGAAAGAAGTTAAAGCTTTCCTCTTTATTTAAGCGGCCCAATAGTTGAATGCTATCTTCAATCTTGTCTGTCTTGAGGTTAAGCCGATCAGGATGATAGGCTAACAGATAGCGGAAGGCATCAAATAGATTGAGCGGCGATCCCAATTGCTCTACTGGCAACTCGCTTGTTGTCGAAAATCTGCTGAGCATGGGCGGGCAAGGCAGAGTAATAGATTTCAAATTCGGCAGATGGGCTAAAATTTTATCCAAAAAAGCCTTAGGGATAGGAAACTGGAAAAGGCCAAGATCCAGTTCTTCCGCCTGCTGGAATAGGGCTAACGGCGTATCTTCTGCAATCAGCTTTTCTTTCAATGCAATCTCCAGGAACTTATGGCTTTCAAGCGCGGGGATTGAACAGGCTTGAGAGGATGGTGGATTTTGCAAGAGCGTTTTCAAAGCAAGAGCGGATAAGTCGGGAAATGTGCCGGCAGGATAAGGTGGGCGCATAGGAACAGGGGGAGAGGTATCCGAAGAGGAGGGAGGTTCATCCGAAGGCGGAAGGGAAGGAGAAGTGGGAAGAATTGGCAACGGAACAATACCTGTGGACTGGGACGGAGGAGGCGTTGGATTAAACGCATCTGAGAGATCTAAGGGAAGAGTAGGCGGCAGCATTGGGTATGACAGATAACTAGCCAGATCTATCTCGGAGTCATCCTCGTAAACTTTAATACGCTCTTTCCCTGTCCATGCCTGGAACCATAAGGTACGCACAGATTCAAAAAACAAAGCGATGCCAAAAGTAAAAACAGTCCAAGCTATAGCCTGAACAGCTCGGCTAACGCGCCACCAACGATCAGTATGAACGACATGTTGGTAATACCAATTTCGCCCTTCGTTATTCGTTGTTTGAGGAGAAGGGGAAAGGAAATCGCTATTAAAGCTTGAAGTCGAGAGAATCGATTCATTTCTGGGAACAAATGACATGCTTGGCCTATTAATTAGAATAAATTTAAAAAGTAAATAGTTTATTGTAATTTATTAGCTGATTTTCATCAATTTTTAATAATTTGAATTGGTTTTATTGGAAAATGGAGTTTGTGTATTAATTAAAATTAATTATTAATTGTTTGATTTCGGGTTTAAATAAATTTTAAATGAATGCGATATCAGTCTTTGAAAGGGCATATTAAAACCCATCATAATCTGGATAACCTGAGTTTGAGAAATCCTCTAAAAGATAAAATGAAGCATGCCCGTTAAGATAGGGGCTGTAAAGTCTGTTTCAAATTGCAAATCGAGGAGAACGTGTTCGGCTAAGCGATCGAACGCTGGATCACCGCTGCTTTGAAGGCGATCATACCAAAAAATGGTACCTTGTTCTTTTTCTACGCGGACTTGGTAAGTGGCATAAAGGGGGAGTAGAGGGGGTGTTTCTATTTCTTTTTTCAAAAGGGGGCTCTGGTAGAGAAGAGAATGGGCAGCTAAGTCGCCGGATACAAAAAGTCGCATCACCGGTTTTTTTACAACGGGGGGGGGACTCATTAAAGAGGGCCAATAATGCTGCTCTAAGGCAGCAAAGGAAGAGGGGGGCGCGTTTGGCAAATCAAGGGCTTGTTGAGAGGGAAAGGAGGATAGGAGCGGATCGCGGGGCAGCAAAAGAGGTGGGGGCGAGAAATCGAAGGCTTCTTCGTTTGTTTGTTGAAGTAGAAGGGGGGCGGATAAAAGAGGAGATGGCTCCATTTGAACATGCACAGGAGGAAAAACAAAGGTAGAGATGAGTTTAAAAGGTTGAATGTGAAAAAGCAGAAAAGCTCCCACATGGACAAGCAGGGCTAAGGCCAAAGCTTTTACAAACAATAAATTAAATAATCCTTCGCGCTCTCTTAAGCAAACATCGATAGAATCGTGTGGAGAACTTTTTTCTAATTTCAGCATATGAATGTCCTCTAGAAAGATTCTTCCAAAGGCTCTTGGCCGCTCTCTAGCGGTTGATAGACTAGCCTCAGATGGGGGCAGCATTCCTGCGCAATGGCAAACAGCTTGAGAAACAAGCCATATTCGACACGACGGTCGACGCTGAGAACGACAGTCGGGCTATGGCCACCATTTTGTTGGGTCAAGGATTTAATCTCCTTTTCTAAATGGTCTTTTAAAGAACTAAAATCGACAATGGCTTTCTTCGATCCCAAATACATGACATGCTGGGCGTCCATGACGAGCAGGAGCTGGGTTGTTAGGGGGGCCGAATCTTTCGTCAGTTTGGGACTTTCAATATGAAGGGATTTAAGGGGAAGAATATCAGACGTCACGATAAAAAAGATCAGCATTAAAAAAATAACATCGACCAGAGGAGTCAGGTCAATTAGAGACGTAGAGGGTTTCAAGCGCATTTGAAACTTCATTAAAACTCCTCTGCGCGATCAAGCAATAGATCGACAATTTCGGCCGATGTCGTTTGAATTTCTAAAATAAACCCTTCAACCCGGCTTACAATATAATTATAAGCAATGACAGAAGGAATGGCAACGACTAGTCCGGCAGCAGTTGTGACAAGGGCATATTCCATAGCCTCTCCGATGCGTGTAGCTGAAATATCGACCAGGCCGCTGAGCCGCATTTCGGCAAAGGCTTGGATAAATCCCAGGACTGTTCCCAGCAGTCCGATTAAGGGCGCAATATGGGCAATGATAGAGAGGATTTTGGCATTTTTCTCTAAACGGGCAATTTCTACCAAGCCTGCTACTTCCATCGCCGACTCAATTTGTTCTTTTCCGCGGTTATGCTTGATCAAGCCTGCTTTGATAATATTGGCAATTGTTCCGCCTGTTTTTTCACAAAAATGAACCGCTTCAATAATATTGCCGTCCTTAATGGTCTTGCGTATAGCAATAATGAATTGATTGGTATCAATTTCCGATTTATGCAATTGCATCAGGCGTTCAATAAAAATGGTAAAACTGATGATCGAGCATACAATGATAATAAATAAGATAATGTTCCAGTTGGTCCCATAATGAAAGAGGTCAGCTAAGAAAGAGATATCTAAAAGATAATTACAATCCATAATTTTGTTCCAATTCCGTTTTTGCTTTTTTACCCCATTCACCGCCCTTTTTAGAAGTCGCTTCTAATTGCTTGAGGGCCAACTCGGGGCGTCCTTCAAGGGCATAGATTTCGGCGCGGAGATACATGGCTTTAACGCGCTGGCTCGAAAGCGCTTCGTCATTGACAGCCTTTGATAAAAGGCGCATGGCTTCGTCCCATTGTTTAAGCTCTTTATAGCATAATGCCTGTTGGATCCAAAGATCTAGCTTTTGGTCTGGACTTAAAAAAGGCTTAGCCTCAGCAGCCTTCTCCGCTTCAAATAAATGTTGTAAAGCCAAAGCATAGTCTTTTTGCTGCTGGGCGACCATTCCCTTTTCATACCAAACGCGTGAGAGCAGATAGCCGTGTTGGATATGTGCTTGGCGATAGTGATCAAGCATGTGGTTGAACAGGGCATTTGCTTCTTCGCGCTTTTGATGTTTCAGATAGCAGCAGGCAAGCCAGAATTCGCTCTCTTCCAGAATTTTGGGATAAGCTTCTTGTTTTATAAGGCAAGCGTCAACCAAGGGAGAGGGGGAATGAAAGACCCGTTGCAGGTCTTGGAACACGCCTTCTGCATAGTCCAGATAAATTTGCTTTTTTCCTCCTTGGGACGCCTCTGCGATCGCCAGATTTGCTTGCGCTCTCTCTAACATGGAGAGGTAGCGCACCTGCATGAAATAAGCAAGCGAATCAGGGGGAACCTCGTTTTTCTCTGCCAGCTCGTCGAAAGTGGATTCGGCCAGTTGAAAGGCATCGATGGCGGCTATTTCATTTTTGCTGCGCAAGAGAGAGCCTTCTTCAGACAAGTGGTCTTTCATGCAATCAAGTCCGATCAAATAATATGCACTGATTAAAAGAGGGTGGTTTTTGAATAAAGCGGGCATAGCCTGCAAATGTTTAATGGCTCTGCGGTGTCCGCGCATATAGTCTCGATACGAATAAAAATGAAAGTAAGCCGAAGGGGCAAAGGGACTTTGCGGGTCATTTAAGTAGATTTGTTGCAGATCATTTTTTCTTTGCGCCAAATCGCCCAATTTCCCTGCGCATTCGGCTCGCCAGTAGAGCACCTCGCTGCTGTCTAAAGAATGCGGATAATCTTGTAGGAATTGATCGAAGAGGACGCGAGCTTGCGTCCAGTGTTGATGCTGCAAATAGAATTTTCCCATTATCTTCAAAAGACGCTCTTTCCAAACTGACGCGGAAGCAAGCGTTAGGCCTTCTTTTAAAACATTTTCGGTTTGCTGGAGGGCATCTTCGTCTAGAGAATTAATTTCAGCGGCTACCAGTCCAATCAATGCATAGGCTTCTTCTGGTTCTTTAAGTGTCTGCTGCAGAGGCGGAAGAAGAAGCTTTTGCAGGCGTTCTAAAGATTGCTTTTTTTTCTGATCGCTAGGCTGGTGAAAATAAGCAAGGCTTTGCAATTTTAAAGCAAGGGCTGCTTGGGCGGGGGTATGCAGAAGAAAAAGTTGATGAGCATGGGCTAAGGCCTCGCTGGCTTGTTCAAGTAAATGCTCGGATGACTGTAAAAGCAGGGGGTCTTTCTGAAGAGCGAGGCCTTCTTCAAAGTCATTTAATCCTTTATGATACCAAATTTCGCCTTGAAGGACAGAGTCGGCCGGCATCGCGTTTATCAGCTGCTCATAAAGGCGGACTCGCTCTTGATAGGATGGAGCAGCAGCAGCACATTTGAGCTGAGCTTGGCAGCGCCCATGCGGTGTCTGAAAAAGCGAGCGGGCTATTAAATCTTGAATGTGCCGATAAGCATTTTTATCTTGCTGGAAGCGGGCTTGTGTTAAATAAAAATCAGTGAGCAAAAGATACGACGCTTCCTCTTTAGAATCAGCCAAAAGCTCTTCCAAAGCTAAGTAAGCCTTTGAAAAAATAGCGTCTAAAGGTTTGCGCAAGATAAAATTTTGTTCCGCCCATTTCAAATAACTCGTAATTAAGTAAACAAGGGTTGGCTTTTTCCATTTGCAATGAGAACAAGGAAAAGGGGGCAGAGCTTTTTCAAAGGAAGAGGCGGCTTGTTCATATTCTCCCTTGGCAAAGAAAAGCCTTCCTGCCAATTCATGCTTTTCATAATGCAATGAATGGGATTCCGGCAATTTTTCATCTAACAAGGAAAGATGGGTTTGCGCAGATTTGTGGTTTTCTTGAAGAAGAAACATCCTGATAAGGTATAGACGTGATAAGGCGTACAAGTGGGGTTTCTCTGCTTGCCAAGAGATAGATTCTAAATAAGACTGGGCCTCAGTTAGCCTTTGCAGATTAAATAAAGCGACCCCTTTTTCCAACTCCACTTCGCTTGCTTGAGCCGCAAAAGAAGATGGCAAAGCCTCCAAAGCTTTTAACGCTTGGGCATAATCGCCTAATTGCCGGTAGGCCACAGCGGTTAAGTACAGTTGCTCAGGAGAGGAGGGGGGATTGCCAGCTTCTTTGAGAGTCGATAAAGCTTCTTGAGGACGGTTGAGCTCTAAATAGCACAAGGCTTGGCGTAAGAGAAGCAGGTGCAAATGGGAGTCTTCTTGGCCTGTTTGAGAACTGGCTTGCTGATAGCAAGCCAAAGCATCTAAATATAACCCTTCGCTGGCTAGGCTTTCGCCCCATTGGAATACATTTTCTTCCTCGGTTGCGTTTAAAAATACCGTTCCGAGAAAGAAATAAAGAGCGACTTTCCAAGCTTGCATAAATCCTCATGATCAAGCCCATTACGAACCTATGCCCTTAATGGCATCAATTTTGCCGTTTGGACCACTGCGAGAGTCCCCCATAGTTAATTCATTGGCACTTTGATGCGATCAGGATGACAAAGCTCATTTGATAGGGCGCTAGCTAGTCTAGCAAAAGAGGGACAAATTTTCACTACTTCTAATTGCTCAAGCCGTTCTTCTTGATTTTCCATTAAACTAAGCTGGCTTTTGCCTATCTCTTAATAAAAAAAGAATCCATCCTTAAACGGTTTTTTACGTATACGCAGCACAATTATTTTTCCTAATATGAAATAAGTCCTTAGATAAATGAGAGCGGTCCTAAATTTTGTCTGCTTTTGAATCCCTATCCATTTGAAAAGGTATTTTAAGCAGGCCCTATCTATTCAATGTAATTTGAATCTAGGCCATTATGAATGCGACGACAATCTCTAATGGGACATTCAAGAAAAGCGCATTTTTGCTAAAAAATGCATGAAAATTCAAAAACTGTAAGAAAAATGTTGCACAATATATCCAAAGTTAATATTCAGTTAATCGTCAATATATATAACTCTAAATAGGAGGAGTTCTAGGCATGTCATTAAAAGACACTTTTAAACAAATGAGAGAACTTTTAGCTAACATTACACAAGATCTTGAAAAATCTGAAAATGGTAACAAAGCAGCTTCTCAACGCGTTCGTACAGGAACTGTTAAATTAGAAAAAATCGCAAAGTTATTCCGTAAAGAGTCTATTTCATCTGAAAAGAAGAATAAAGGCCAAAAGAAACCAGCCAGATCCGCTTCTGGTGCAGCTTCTTCTAAAGGAAAATCTTCA
This sequence comes from Candidatus Protochlamydia phocaeensis, assembly GCF_001545115.1. Classification (NCBI taxonomy): domain Bacteria; kingdom Pseudomonadati; phylum Chlamydiota; class Chlamydiia; order Parachlamydiales; family Parachlamydiaceae; genus Candidatus Protochlamydia; species Candidatus Protochlamydia phocaeensis. The sequence goes on along the minus strand of NZ_FCNU01000021.1, from coordinate 153,656 downwards.
GCGTCTGCTGGAGCTTCAAAAGCTAAATCTGCTGGCGGTGCTAAATCAAAAGCCGGCGCAGCTTCTAAATCAAAGTCATCTGCAGCTGTTAAAGCAAAGCCAAAAGCAAAGTCTGCTAAGGCAAGCACAAGCTTCAGAGCTCGTCAAATGTCTGTAAAGCGCGCAACAGCTAAGCTTCCAACAAGAAGAGTTGCCAGATAGAATCAGGCTGACTTACAAGCTAAGGGAGGAAAATTCCTCCCTTTTCCCATCAGATCGTTATCCCCTCTCTCTTTCCGTTAAATTCTACCCGCCTTTTAATATTGAAAGATTGTTTGTTAATCCATTATCATAGCTAGCAATAAGCCAATTTTCTAAACTTTAATTTAAAAGCAGCTGTCTCATGTCATCTCGCCACAAATTACGCCTTGCGGATCTATCCATTCAAGAATTCTCAAAAGAAGGTCATGGGATCGGATCCTATGCAATGCAGGATGGGCGGTTGACGGAAGTGGAAGTGCCCTTTTCAATTCCGGGAGATCAAGTGGTCGCTAATTTGCTAAAGCGGCGAAAGGGGATTTATCAAAGCTTTTTGGAAGAGATCAAGGTTCCTTCTTCCGATCGCATCGAACCGCGTTGCATTCACTTTGGAAAATGCGGAGGCTGCCGTTGGCAGCAATTCCCCTATGAACGCCAATTGCAGCAAAAAGAAGCGTGGATCAAGACTTATCTTAAGCCTTATCTGCATGAGGGAGTAAAATGGAATCCCATACTCCCTTGTTCGCCTCCTTGGCAATACCGCAATAAAATGGAGCTGACTTTTTCTAGCGATAAAGCTCAAAATCGCTATTTGGGATTGATTCTATATGGCACAAGGGGGCATGTTTTTGAAATGCAAGAATGCCATTTGGTCAACCCTTGGTTTGTCGAGGCGGTCAAGGCGGTTAGACAATGGTGGGAAGAGTCCGGATTGGATGCTTATCATGCAGGACGCGATACGGGATCTTTGCGAACGTTGACCATTCGGGAAGGCCAACGAACGGGCGATCGTTTAATCATGCTGACGGTGTCTGGCAATCCAAGCTTTGCTTTACAAAAACGCCATTTAGAGAGTTTTGTTGCCGTTTTACGCCAAGCCATTGAACCGGCCGACTCGAGTCAAAGGCTTTCCATTTTCTTGCGCATTCAGCAAATTGGTAAGGGGAGACCGACCAGCTTTTATGAAATGTTGCTTTATGGTCCGGATCATATTCGGGAAATCATCCACTTACAATTGAACGATCAATCGCATGCTTTGCAATTTCGCGTTAGCCCTTCTGCCTTCTTTCAGCCAAATACGCGGCAAGCTGAACAATTATATAATTGTGCGTTGAAAATGGCAGATCTTTCCCCTGATTCGCTGGTTTACGATCTTTATTGTGGAACGGGAACGCTGGGGGTTTGCTGCGCTAAGTGGGCAAAAGAAGTCATCGGCATTGAGCTGAACCCAGAGTCTGTTTTGGATGCCCGGGAGAATATCAAAACAAACGGTCTGAGCAATATGACAGTTCGGTCTGGTGATGTTGGGCATTCATTAGCTGCTCTATTGCAAGAGAAGAAGCAGCGTCCGGATATTGTTTTGGTCGATCCTCCGCGAGTAGGTTTGGATCCAAGAGCTATTCAGCATTTATTAGAACTGCAGGCTCCTAAGCTTATTTACGTTTCTTGCAATCCTGCGACCCAAGCCGCTAATTTAGGTGACTTGCTGGCAGGCGGCTATCGGCTGAAAGAAGTCCAGCCTGTCGACCAGTTTCCGCAAACCGTTCACGTAGAAAATATTATTGTCTTAACACGTTGATGTCTTATATATACAAGTAAATTTACTTGTGTATAGGCATGTCTTCTTTTTGCTTTAATCTTCTTAAGAAGGATGGGACATCCAGGGCCCGCTTGGGATTAATTGAAACGGCGCATGGAAGCATTGAAACGCCGGCTTTTATGCCAGTTGGGACGCGAGGCTCCGTTAAAACGCTCACCCAACGGCATTTACTAGATCTCGAGGCTCCAATTCTCGTCGTAAATGCCTATCATATCATGCTAAGGCCAGGGCTTGCCCTTATTCAAAAAGCAGGAGGCTTGCATGCATTCATGCGCTGGCCAAAGCCCATCTTGACCGATTCGGGCGGATTTCAGGTCGCTTCTCTTTCTCATCTTAATCGCGCAATTGATGAAGGGCTTCTTTTTCAATCTCATATTGATGGGACCCGCTACACGCTTGGACCGCGAGAAAGCATGGAAGCGCAAAAAGTGATGGGAGGGGATATTGTCATGACATTGGATGCCTGTTTGCCTTATCCGAGTTCTTATGAAGAGGCGTTAAAAGCTGTTGAAAGATCTTATCGATGGGCCAAGCAATGTCGGGATTGTCCTCTTCAGCCGCATCAAGGTTTATTTGCCATTATCCACGGGCAAGCTTATGCGGCGCTAAGGCAGGAGGCTGCCCATCAGTTAAGCCGGCTTCCTTTTGAAGGGTTCGCTATCGGAGGATTATCCGTCGGCGTGCCCGCCGAAATAAGAAATGCCATGATCGAAGCAGCAGAGCTCTTTTTGCCAATTGACAAGCCTCGCTATTTAATGGGAGTCGGCACCCCTCGAAATATTATTGAAGCCGTCATGAGAGGCGTAGATTTATTCGATTGCGTTATGCCGACAAGAGCCGCTCGTCATGGAACAGCTTTTACTTGGTCGGGAAAAATTCCCATCAAAGGGGGACGCTATGCTAGAGATTTTGACCCATTAGATGCGGAATTAAAGGGAGAGAATTCTCAGTATAGCAAAGCCTATATCCATCATCTTTTAAATGTAGGGGAAATAACCGGATTGACCTTGGTTTCTTTACAAAATTTGGCATTTTATCTTGATTTCATGCAGCACTTGAGGCAAGCTATTTGCCAAGATGAGCTGCAAAAGTTCTATCAAAGGATCTGTGAAATTTATCCTATTTAATTATATTATTTGTTCACAAAAAGACGAATAAGAAGAGGAAGAGTTCGACTTAAAAGATCTCTAGTTTATAGTGAGCAATATAAGCTTATTCGATAGCCGTCTCTAACAGTGCTTATTCATAAACTCTATTTAGCTGAGAATAGTCTTTAAAGCTGATGCTCTGCCACCTAAGTTTTCCTATTAGAGCTGGTATGAGAGCTCATGAGGCAGAGCATTGGCTTGTTGAGTTTGAAATCGTTTTTTCAAACTTTTTGAAGGAATGGCTAAAGAGTCGCACTTGAACGGACTGATTAAACCATTTAATTGTTAATGAGGAAAATAATGAAAGCAAAATTATATATGCTATTAACCACTTTAACGGTATTGGCAAGCGGGCGATTATTTGCTGAAGGGGATACCCCTCCTCCAGCTGATCAGAGCTTTTGGCAAACTCTGGTCATGATTGGAATAGCCTTTCTATTTTTTTACGTCATTTTATGGCGTCCAGAACAAAAAAGACGCAAAGCTTTAGAAGAGCAGCGTAATACGCTCAAAAAAGGGGATCGCGTTGTTGCAATGGGAATCATTGGAACAGTTGTACGTGTGGGGGATCAAACGGTCATCCTCAAAATGTACGATGGAGCGAAATTGGAATTTTTTAAAGCAGCCATTACGGATCTTTTGCCGGAAGAAGATAGCGGAAAGAAAGTCGAGCTTATCGCCGAAGATCAATAAAAGATGGGTGTTTGAAATAGCTTATGGCCTGGTTTGAGTGTCTTCTCCTTGGAGAAAATCATCTCAAATTAGGGTATTATGCTTTAATAACCTGGATTTGGAGTTTTTTTGCTCTTTCGACTGTGTCAAAGCCTCTGAGATGAATAAATGGCAAGCGCTTTCACATCAATCCAAAGGGCAAAAAAACTCCAAACTCAGGTTAATAAGACCTGATAAGTGGCCAATCCAAGTCGCAAGAGCCGGCAAAGGCTAAAATGAGTGGCTTGCCTTATTCAAAAAATATTCTTTCTGCCTGTTTTTGCCGTTCAGTTTTTTATCAAACAGTTAAATTGTGTGGGACAGGCAGAGGGAGATTCTCCCGTTCCGTCTATCTATGCTTGAAACATTTCAATCTTTGGTTCTAAACAGCTCTCAATTTTTTGAGTTGCTGTGATTATGACTTTTGTCTGAATGGGATGAAACGATTTTGGGAATTAATTTAGCGTTGCTTAGATGGGATGGTTTAACTCCTTTCTTTTACTGAGCAAAAGAAAGGAGTCGATAAGCTGAAATGTAATTAAGCGAGTTGGCCTGATTTTAAGAAAGCGATTCTGTTGGCAAGATAGGACTTGCTTAAGGAAAGCTCGGCTTTCAAAAATAAGCTTTTCAAGCTTGCTTCCGTTTTTGATTTGTTTTCCTCCGTTAAATCAAGGCCAGCATGTTCTTTAAAGGTGTCCAGGATGTCTTGCGGGAAACAATCGAAATCGGATGAGTCTAAGGCAGCGACTAGATTCTTTAGCGGTTCAAAGTCCTCTTCCTCCCCATTAGAAGCTATGATTTTAACAGGGTTGGGCTGAAGCAAAAGCTGCAGATCTGCGAGCTTTAGCTTTTCTATTTGCGCTTCCCATTGCATCATTTTCGCTCTATATTCTAAATTATACTGATTGAGGCGCTGTTTTAAGTCCTGATATTGGCTATCTGTTTCGATCGAGCGATTTTGTCTTCGCAGGATAAAGTTCTCTACAATGCGGATGCGGATCCATAGAAGCATTCTTTTTAAGAGATTGACACATAGATAAAGCTGAGCCATTAAGCGTGAATATTGCATTTTGGCGTTAATCTTATAGCCCTCTAAGCTGTATTCATTGGGCTTATAGTAATAGCCTACACAATGGTGAATGGCCATCATAAACAAATTATCTAACGTCAGGTCGCGATCGCAGCATAAAATGGTCACTAATCCGAGTCCGGGAATAGGAAGTTTATCGACCAACAAGTTAATAAGGTACTTCTCTAAATCTCCTCCCAATCCTGGAAGATAAAAAGCAATTCTGATGCAAGCCAAAGCAATGTTTAAAATTGATTCAATACCTCTAAAGGTCAAAAGTTTCCGCTCTAAAGAAATTTTCTTTAATAGACCGGCCCGCAAACCTTGTTCGGCCAATCTAGCCACTGTTTCCTGATAAGCGGCCCTTTGCTTGGCCAACACGACAATGAAATCTTCTTGTTGAATGCGCTGGATCCACTCGTCTTTGGTCTGAGGTGCGCCTTCTATTTCTTTTAAATGAATATGCTCTTGAGCCAACCACCTTTGGATCTCTTCGAAGCTTAAATCAACGCTTTGGGCAGCGAAAAGTTCAATCTTTTCTTGATTGAAGATCAAAATCTTGGAAGTAAATTGTTGCCTTTTTATTAACAAGGCCTGGATATCGTCTTGATTAGCAAAATAGACGATCCCCTTCCGATATTGATAGGAGCGCAATAAATAATCTTGCATCCTGTCATGCTGCAGCCATTCCTTCCATTCTTCAATATCACTAGGAACGTCCAGATCAATCCGGATATCTTCCAAGATTTTCTTTACGTCTTCAATGGTTTGAGCGTTATTCAAGGATAGAAGAAAAGCTTCCAGCTCGTTTTTAATCTTTTCCTTGGCAGTTAGATCCAATCCTTCATTAATGCGAAGCCGAGGAGCTAAATGATATTGCCACTCTCCTTGATATTTGTAGCCTTGCCAAATTTTGCGGATGTCTTTGATTTCTTTTCCGACATCAGCTGCAATTTTGCATCCCTTGAGAACCTTATTTTGCGATAAACCCGCATACTTAGCTAATTGGGCTGCAATAAAGTGGTTTCCAATTACCTTGGCTCCCTGCTCTGTACTATCGTTGATGGCTTCTTGCTGTTCTTCTTTGATGCGATTCGATAAGCGCTCAAGCCGCCTTTGAATATTTTTAAGTTTATAGTGCTTGCTCTGCTTTTGAATGCCTTTTTGGATGTGATCCAACTCTTTGCGCGCTTGCTGAAGCGCCACGTATTTAACAGCATTCAAAGCCGCCGCACCCAAAGGCTTAAAAACCTTAAGAGGATCATAAATATTGTCTATATTATCGCTAATGTGATCGCATGTATCGGAAGAGATCACTTCTTTTAAGAAGCCCATTAATTCTTCCTTAAAATGGTAAGCATTTTTAACATGCATCCACAAGTCTTTATAACCGGCTAAGTGCTTGTCCGTATCTTTTACAATCTTGTCAAAAATCTTCTCTAAATTCTCTAAACGCTGGATATAATCTTCTTCATAGGCAGAATCGTCAACAGGAGCGTCTTTCTCTTCAACTTTACTTGCTGGCTTTTCGGAATTTGCTTGCTTTTCGGCGGTCTGGGCTTGCGAAAGAGTAGGATAAGACCGAATGGAATAGTTAGAGGCTAAATCCGTAGATAAAGCAGGCAAAGTGGGAAGGGAAGGAGGAAGATAGAGGAAGTCAAGGGCATTAATGTCCAAATCATTTTTGTCGCCAATGTGATCAAAAGACTCCATCGTTGCAGGGGATGCTGAATTTAAACCAAAATCCCAAGCGGGAATATCTCCGGAAGGAGGATCAAGAGGGGAGATCACGAGAGGAGTGGACATAAAGATGCCTTTAACAATAAATAAAGATTTTATAAAGAATACAAGATTTAAATATTAGCAAAAATCAAAAAAAATAGAAATAAAAAATTATCAAAACTTCAACTAATGTTAAATCTAATAAGAAAAACAAGGAATTGTTAGGGCTTGTTATTAACAAGGCCTTAGGTTTTAAAATAAAGAATGAGGAAAGGGCTGGAAGAGGGGATTAACCCCCCTATCAACTAGGAAACCGATATCAGACAGCGGGCAAGAGGGAAGGAATAATTGCTCGCTATCGGATGGGGGCTAGAGAAAAAGAACAGGACGCTTTAAGCTGGCGGAGCAGGACGAATTTGGGAACTAAATTGAAGAATTTGTTCTAGCAATTCATTAAATGTTGCTTGGCTAGTGGCAATATGCTCAATTGTTTCCGTAAACATATCTAGGCAAAGCATTAGATTCCCTATAATGTTGGTAATCAGATATTCATCTAGGGCGGTTTGCTTGATTAGCCAAACATAGCGATAGGACACCCGATTATTTAATTCATTTAATTCAAAACCGGGCCAATCAAGAAGTTGATTAAGAAATAGAATAAGACTGGCGACTTGATTTGAAGCCAATTCTTGGACTTCAAAGGGAAGTTGAATCTGGAATTGGATAAGGAAGTAATGATCGGGAGCCGCTGTTTTCTTAAAGGCCTGATCAAACTGTTGTTCGCGGGCTATGATTTCTACTATTCTTTCTCTTTGCTTATAGTCGAATCCGAGAAAAACAAGAAGGCGATCCATTGGAGCCTTCTCGGTCGCTGGGGCCAAAGAGCAATCGAAATTTGCTTGTTTTAACAGAGATTGAATAGGTTCTAAAATCATAAAAATCCTTAGGATATATGCACAATAGTTGTTCAAATGAATCTAAAATAAAAGACACGCTCCTAGAAGGCGTATTAAAAGCCATAATAACCTCAAATATAGGTCATTAGCGGTTTTAATACCTCCTCGCAGAGAAAGCCTTTTAATCTTGCGCCGCCATTCCAGCTTTAATACGTTCTTTTTGATATTCAAGAAAACTAATAAAAGCAGAATCACCTAAAGTGAAAAATTTGTGCAAAGCTTTTTTTACAGCTTCCGGATCTTTTGAAATAGCCTCTTGTAGAGCTTCTATATCTAAGCCCAGCTGAGATTCAAGTAAGGTTTTGGTTTCAGGGCTTAATAGGCTAAAATCCGCTTGCTGCAGAGCTTCATTAAATGCTTGCAAGCTATCAAAGGCATTGGAGTCTTCATTGACCTTTAAAGAAGCCTGTCTAGCAAAGTCTTGCCACTCAGCTTGTTTAATTTGTTTTTGCAAATTCCTTACTTTTTGATTCCACATGTCGACTTTAGAAAGGCTAATGGCAAAGGCCATTTTGGCAGCTTCGTATTTTTCCAAGGCCTTTTGGTATTCAGGACTTTTCTTGTTTTTGTTAGCTTGATGGAGTTTTTGCAGAATATGGGCAGTTTCCTGCAATTTTCTCTTTTTCGAAGTATGGAAAAAATCCTGGATAGAGGCGCGTAGATTGGCGAAAATTAAAGAGGTATTTACCCCTTTAAGGGCCAAAGCTGTCACAGCCGGTTTTTGACGATAATTATAATATTGGCTAGCCGCAAAAAAGCCCAAGCTTAGGGCTGCAGAGCCGATAGAGAGTCCAAGAAGGATAAAGCCGGCTCCTGCTACAGGTGTTGTGACCAAGCCGACAATAGCTAAGGCTATGCTTAGAGCGCCTGTGATCAAAGTGGCTGTAAAGAGAGCCGTGGACTCAATCGATCTAAATTTTAAAAATTTGCCTTCTACCTCATGCTTTTTATCCACCATTTGCTTTAATGCATTCTTGGTTGTTATTTCAATGGTGGATTGATGGTCGACATAAAAACGCAAAAGGCTATCCGGAGGATGCGCTCCCATCCATGTTTCAAATAGTTCGTTGGATTTCATCTTGAGCAAATTATCAAAGGCATTAACCAAGTGAGATCGATCTCGAAAGTGTTCAATATTAAAAGGAAGGCCTAAGGCAGCGGCTTGGCTTTGTAACTCTTGGACAGAAACGACGGGATCGGTTTGCTTTGCCTCTTTTCTAAATTGAGCGAGGAGAGAATCAAATTGCTTTTTCTTTAAAGCCTGGATTTTGGGAATAATTTCCTTGGAATGGGGTCTAAGCAAAAAGATTTTCTTTTCCGTTTGTGTCTGGCGTTTAACTAGCAGGTTTTGGCTATGCTCAATTAGGTAGTCGAATCGCTCGAGCACACGCTGAAAATCGGCAAAAGGCGTGACTAGGGAGCGCTTAAAATTCGAATCCGTATGCAATTTTTCTACTAGCTGGGTTGTGCTCTCAATGCTCGAGTCAAGCTCAATTCCAAAATCTTTCAGTTTAGTGCGAATCTCTTCGATTGTTCTGTATTTATGAATAAGGCGGAAAAAGCCTTCTTCATAAGTTTTATTGCTTGTCCAAGGCATCTTCTCTATGTCAGAGGCTGACAGAGAGGCTTGAGGCGTTAAAGGAGAAGAGGGAGGTTCGGAAGCCTGCGTCTTATCAACCACCGGTTGATGCTTTTGCTTCCATTCCTGATAGTTTTTTACCCAATTTCTATGGGTGAAGGTATTTTTAATCGAGCGATGTAAATGAAAGCTGGCTAATGCAATTGACAGAGCTGTTGTCGCACAAGAAATTCCCTCTGTAATCGGTTTGACGATCATGGCTATTTCGCTCAAGGGTAGCAAGCGCAGAGCTATTTTAATCGAAGATAAAGCATTTTTTGTCACCTTTATACCGAACTTGGCTTGCTGCGCCGGAAGATGCTTTTCTTCCAACTTGATTTGGATATCCAATTCTTTTAAAGCTTTTTCAAGCTTTTTTAATTCCTTGCGGGGAAGCTGTTTTTCTGCTTGCTTTAAATGCGCCTCCCAGGCTTTAAATTTGATGGCCATTTCCGGGTCAAACGTGGGCGTTTGCTGCTTGTAGCGGGTTTTTAAATTGGATAGAACTGTTCTTGATTTTTTCAAAATTCTCGCCTTCAAAATCAAGGATACTCCACTAGCTCCTGTATCTAAGGCATTTAAAAAGGCTCCGCTTAAGGTCAGTATTTGGCTAATTTCTTCCAATGTTTCTTTGGGCGATCCCTCCAATACTTCCTTCGGCAGAACAGTTTTTAAAAATCCTATTCCTTCCTTCACGGCATCTTTGGTCATATCCGCATATTCATAGGCCCATTTTTCAATGTCCAGGATGCCTTTTATAATTTTTTGGTCTTTGACCGCTTGATTGAGATCCGATAATTCATCATTAATGCGCACTTCCTTCTGCTCTAATACAGCATCCAGCTCTTCCACTAATCGGTCTTCTAAAGTTTTCGTTTTTTCCGCTAACTCCGTTGCCGTCATCGTCGAAGAAAGCGAGGGAAAAGGCAGCGAATCAGGAAGATGGGAAGGAGAGGCTTTATTGCCTGTAAGGGCAATTGGTTCGCTCGGACCATTTGGTATAACGGGATTAATAGGGGGCAATTTTCCATCTATCATGAAAACTCCTAAACAAAAAAACTATAATCTTATAATTAAATTGTAACATTTAATTATATTAATAGTAAATTTTGTTTAAGTTTTATTTATTATTTAATTATTAAATTAAATAAAAATTTTTTCATGCGAAGAAGAAAATGGGAACGGCTCATTTGAAGCGAGGGGAAGGAGCCTGGACATTTAATTTGCATCTTCTTGATTTTCAATGGTTTTTGCTGGGCGAAATCCGGTGTAAATATCCGCATATTCAAGCGGAAGAGACAGCCGCTCAGAGACGCGGACGCCATCGGCCAAACTATCATAGCAGCCGCCTTTAGCGACTTTGTGTGTGTCTGACTTATCTAAATAGTCCCAGCTTGCCACCCATTCCCATACGTTGCCGCTCATGTCATAGGCGCCTATTGAACTTTTGGCATTATGGGTCCGCACTTGTGTGCGATCCTGGGCTGTTAAAGGCAAGACGTGAATGCCATTATAGAAGCCCACGGGAGTAGTCAGAACTTGGGTTGCTCTAAAGGGAGTGTCAGTGGTTTTGTAATTGGCCCAAGAGCGATCGATTGTATCTTGTCCAAATCCATATTTGAAGCGTTTCAGATGACCCTTTTCTGTTGGAAAGGCCATTCCGGCTGCTTTTTCCCATTCGGCCTCAGTGGGCAACCGGTAGCCTTTGTCGCGGCAATAGGCATTGGCTCCATACCACGTGACTTCAATCACGGGATAGTTTTCCTTACCGGGAATGGGGCTGAAAGTATTCCCATTGATTTGAATTTGAGAAAGAGGATTGCCTTCCATTGTTCGACATAAAAGACTGCCTTCCAGATCCATGACATGTCCGGGCTGCTGAGGATCTAGAGAGATTTTTTGGTTTTGAAGCGCATCCGTTAGCCAATGGGCATATTGAGAGTTTGTGACTTCATAGGCAGCAATGGCGAATGCAGGCAGGGAAATGTCTTTGACAGGATCTTCATTTTGATGGTTATCGGCAAAGGGATCTCCGATAAGGGCAGGTCCTGCGGGAACGATTAAAAAGGTTTCTTCGGGCTGATAAATCACTTGTACCTGCGAATGCTCTCCGGCCGCGCGTTGGATTGTGAGGGGAGCAGGCGTTTGATAATTAGGACGGGAAGCAAAAGTTATTTTAAAATGGCCGCTTTGCTCTAAGGGAATAAAAAGAGTTTTACCTTTGAACTGAAAATGCTTTTTCTCGGCGGGTTGGTCTAAATTTTCTAATATTAGCTGGCCATTCATGACATTGCTTGTCATTTCAATGCCGCTCTGCCCATTTTCAGCTTGTCTATCTTTTGTGGAATGAAGCTCTTCTTTAGGCAGGGAAGGATAGGACAAGAAAATGTTTTGAGGAGAAATGGTCTTAATGGTGACTTCTATTGGTTTTAAGGGAGCTTCCCCTTTTGTCAAAGGGTCGTAAGTAATCAGGTATTTTCCTTCCGGAAGATAGAGGGATTTCGAGCGGGTATTAATCTCTTCCGTAAAAGCTTCTTTTTTGCTTTCTTTTGGTTGAATAGTCACCGTAAAATGATCAACATTGCTGCTAATAGTCAAGCGGCCGGCCTTAAGATAATTGACTTTTACTTGGGCTTTTTGATTAGCGGCAATAAATAATTTTTGAGAGGAAGGCGGATTGAAGGTTTGAGGGTCCGTGCTCGAAAATTGCAAAACATAATAACCTGGATCTATATTAGGGAAAGTGTAGTTATATCCTTGTCCCGTCGCAATTTCTTGGCCGTTTTCATCCAGCAGGGTAAAAATGGCCTGAGAAATATCTGTTAATACCTGCAAATTGCCTTTTTGAGAAAATTGAGGGACCAAGACTACATGCTGCCCTTTTTTTACAAGGATGTGCTGATTGATAAGAGGAACGAAGTTGTTTGGGAGTTGATAGGAGACTGTATAATCTCCCGTTGGCAAAGGCCCGCTTTGCCAGTTTACACGGCCATTAATGGCTCTTAAATTAACTTGCAAGGGCGCTTGTTGCGTGTCTGAAGGAGAAAGAACCAAAGTTAGGCTATCTTGCTCAGCGGGAAGAGACGCATTTAAATCAATATAGCCCGTATCTCTTTGATATAATAATTCAACTCGCGCATTTTGATCGGGCTCAAGATCGATGGGATTTTGCGGAGACATATACAGCGTATATCCTGGAATATCTTCTGCTATAATATAATAACCGAAGCCTGGAGGAACGGTTAAATTAGAGACCGAACTGGAGGATCCATAAATGATCTGGCCTCCTCTCATGAGCTTCCACGGAGCAGGCCGATTAATGATAAGCGAAAAATTTGCAGGAGGAGCGGGAAGGGGGGCTAAACGAGGAGTCAGAAGCGGCGGAGGAAGCGGTGTGAAAGGATCAAGGGGCGAAGGATAGTTGGTAATAATGAGGGCCAGTTCTTTTTTCTCTTGCCCTTCGGGGTGAAGATGAATGGTTTGATCGACTTTGGCAACAGACCCAGGAGTGAGAAGAATTTCTCGCTTGGGAACCGGTTCAAAGAGTTGATCCGTATTAGGGACAATAAATTCAATTTCATATCGTCCAGCAGGTAAATGCGAAATGACAACAGTTCTCTCTACGCTTGAGTGGTTATTGGCTACAAATTCATCTTTTTTGGGATAAAGGGTTCTTTCTTGCCTTTCATTTGTCAGCCAAAATCGAACTCTATCCAGCCGTTTTCCCTCCTGATCAGTTTGATAGGTCACAATGATAATTCCCATGTTGGGAGAAAGTAATTGCGCGTTTCCTTTGATTAAAAGGCTCAAAAAAATCGTCAGGAATAACATCAAAAATGGCTTAAAGGGCTTTTTCACTGTTATGACCTCGTATTAAGAGTAAGGAACGATTGTCGAATTCATCATGGCCTAGATTCAAATTCTTTTCCTCCTAGGAGAAAATAACCTCAACTATCGATTAGTAGGGGCTTAATACACCCAAAGTATTTCTTTAATGATTAAATAAAAATTTTACTTTATCTATAACAGATAGATAAATTAGAAGAATAAAATTTCCGCTCCTATTGGGAGAAATGAGAATAACAGGCATAACGCGTAAAATCGGGTTTTTATTGATGTTTTTAGAGATCAAGCATCCCACTGGATTTTCAAAAGACGTATTCAATCGGTTATTTCCTTAAACGAATTGGTGATTGACTCTTCATTTGCTGCAACTTCCCCTCTTTGCTTTAGTAGGACAAGCTTTTTTGTTCTTATGCATCCTATCAAAACGCCATCCGCTTGGTGTGCCGGATTACTGCGTGGCTGTTTATCGTCTATTATGCAGCTCGATTCAATCGCTGGGATTGGCTTGGGAGTATGGATGCGTCAGGTGCAGGGCTGGAGCCCAGAAGAGCAAGCGCCGATTGCACAAGCGGCCCATTGTATTTTAACGATCCCTTATTTGACGGCATCCCTTCTTATTTGAACCAGTTCGCTTCTTTGACTTGGCTAGTCGCAGCTTGGGCTGCCGTCATCGTCTTTTATCAGGTTGGCAAACCCATTTAGACATGGGTTTTTTTGGCTTTGTCAGGCCTATTCTTATGGTCTGCTTGCCTTTCTTTGTCTTTTGATTTCTTATCCTGGTGTAGAATTTTCTTCTAAGGGAGCGTATGAAAACCCTCATGACCTATCTTTGAGATTAGGGATACGCCCTAGGGAAAAGAACGCGAATCTAGGCCATTAGCGGGTTTAATAACCTGAGTTAATGCCCTTTCTAAGGAGTTTTTATCCTTAGCTTTGCATGGGCATCAGTAAGGCCTCTTTCTTTTCGGCCGACTCGTCTTTAAGCAAGAGCGGTTGTGTATATTCATCAATCATTTGCCCTTGATTGTCCAAACACATGAAATGCCTTTGATTAGAATAAAGGGTCACGACGATCACATGGCGTGTAGAAGCAAATTTGGCTAAATAATACGGTTTGCGATTGCTGCGGAGTTGGCGAGCCTTTTCAACGCCCCAGGCGCCATCCCCCAGATAAAGGACACCTTGAGGATGAATTTTATTCTTTAAAAGAGGAAAAGTGCGCTTATAGGCGTGATCATGATGTTCAAAGGCAGCGTGCAGATTTTCGCTTTCAAACAAGGGAACCCAAAAGCGTCGAATAGCGCTACTTTGGCGATTATCAAAGGAACGCACAGAAGGATAAGCGGGGACGTGATAGATGGCAAAGCGGTGAAGACTGTTTTGCCTAGACTCAAGGGCCGCTTGGAGCCAGCTGGTCTGAGCGCCCCCAATTGAATTGGCATGTCCAGAGTCTAAAATAAGTAAGCTGAGATAAGAGCCAAAATCCAACGCATTGTAGATTTGCTCTCCGGGCATGGGAAATAAAGAGCTAAAAATTTTCGCTTGCAAGGGGGTTTGATCGTATTGTCCTGACAAGTCATGATTGCCGATTGCAGCCAGAACGGGAATAAGCCTGCCTTCTGGAGTGACCATGTATTGATGCCACATTTTTACCCAATCGATCCATCTCTCGATCTTTTGAAAAGGGATATTCAGCGATCCAACCGCATAGGCAATATCTCCTCCCACTAAAGCAAAAGAGGGATTGGCTTTAGCCGCCTGCTTGGACATTTCAATTACCAGATTCATTCCATCATGATACATATCCCCTCCCACCACGAAGCGTAAAGGACGATGCAGGTGGATGGGCATCGTTCGGAAGCGATAGATGTCTTCAGTAGAGGGAAATTTAAAAAGATAGTCAGTGTCCGGCTCTAATTGAGTCAGCTCTACTCGATGGATCAGATATTGCCTAGCTTGCGGGAATTTAAAGCAGGCGCCTTGCTGTTCTATCCATTCGACGCTGCCTTCCGGTTTATAAGCAATTAGAGAGGTTTTATCTTCGGGTTGGCTAAGCCATTGAATGGTCATTGTCGTAGTGGGATCTCGCTGCCAAGTCAGATAAAGGGTATCTGAGGGGAGAGCTGCCGGGCAGGGAAGGGAAAGAAAGCCAAAAGCAAAAAATAAAAAAGCTTTAAATAAGCGCGTAAAGATAGGCATAAACTCATCCGACTATTTCGAATCAGATGAGTTTAACAGATCTATTCATTTAATCTAAAGGGAATCCATTTACTCTGTAGATGACAAGTAGCTCTTGAATGAATCGCAATTAAATCAAGAAAAAGACATGTCTCCCTTAGCCAGTCAGGCTGGCTCACGTCTGTCCTGCGCTAAGCGGTCGCTAATTCACCTAGAATAGTGAACATATTGATACTATTTCTACCCGCTCTATTTACTCGTTTAATGTCTTCAAACCGTTGGTAGGCTCTGGCTGGATCCTCTTCGATTTTGTTTAACAAATTAAGAAAAGCTTCACGGACTGTGACTTCCATATTTAAATCATTTAAGCTGCTTTTAGCTTTTTGAATAAAATCCAGATATTCCTCTCTTCTCTCTCGTTGAATACTGTCTAAAGAAGAAAGAATATAGCCCATTAGCTTTAATGTTTGTATAGAGGCGTTTTGGCTATTGGCATAATCTCTTTTCTCTTGTGGCGACAATTTCCCTATGCCGGCAAGAAATGTCCTGCGTTCTTTAAATCCGGATTGAATAAGCTTCACATGGTTCATTAAAGATTTCCCTGTACTTTGGCTTTTGTTTACCCCATGTTCGTAAAAATCCAAAAACTTTATATGAGTAGAAAATCCCAAAACGCGCTCACGGATCAATTCAGTAGAGGTTGCTATTATAGCCACTATAGGAGTCGCTATAAGAAACCAAGGCGACACAGTAAACGTTAGCGCTATAGAGGCGACGAACGTGATATAACATGCATTTTCAATAATTTTCAGGCTCACTTCTTGAACCTTGCGTTGAGTACTTTCATTTATCCAGCTGAGACGGCGTGCTTCAAGTTCTCCCCACTCATTTTGAAGAGATCTAATGGATGCTTGAATCGAGCTGGAAAAGAGAACATAATTAGGAATCATTGCTAGACCTTTATGGATAGAAAAAAAGAGTTTAAGATAAATTAATTGATTTTTATTTGTCAATTTTATTGTTAATAGTTATTTTGTTACTTGTTTTGCGGGGATGTTTTTTTATTAATTTAGTTGTGTTTGTTGTTGTAATTACTCAATCTAAAAATTAAATAAAAAATCTATTAACCTGAGTTTGAGGTTTTTTGTCCTTTGGACTGACGTGGAAGCTCTTGCAGATGAAAAATAGCAAGAGGGTTCATCTTTTTAATATGGACCGCCTTGCCATTTGTTCATCTCCGACGCTTTGACGCGGTCGAAAGAGCAAAAAGACTCCAAACTCGGATTATTAAGGGACTGTCGTCGCCTTGCAAATTGTCAGATTTGAGAGGAGTAGGGGACATGCGTCTTTTTACATGCATGCTTGGCTTTGCAGCCCTTCGAAGAGGGGGAAGGGCTGCAAAAAGAGAGGCAATTGCTATAAATATAGATTAAATGCCTTTGACTGCTTCTTTTGTCAAGGTCTCTAAGATGCGCATGCTTCGGCTGATAAATTCGCTTAAAGCATGGGGTTCCATTTCCCGCTGCGATAAAAGGGCTAGTTCATAAACCTCTTGCATGAGATCCTTGGCCAGATCGGGCTTGGAGTTATCAAGCTTCTGAATGGCTGTCATCAAAGGACTGTTGGTATTGACGACAAATGTTCTCTTGCTCAAAAAAGGCATTTGTTTGCCTCTTTCTTCCGGATCGAGCCGCATCAGGTAATCGCGCATGCGCCTTTGCTTTTCATCTAGTACAATGATGCCCGGCAAGTCATCGGTTGCCAGGCTTTTGGCCTGCACGTCAATGAGGTCGTCTCCCAATTTAGCCCGGACAAAATCAGCCAATCGAGCTGCTTCTGTTTTCCCTTCGGCATCCAAAATGGTTTTCTCTCGTGATTTATCGACGAGGTTTTCATGCACTTCCGCGTCAATGCGTTGAAAGGTTACAGGGCTGAGCTTGTTCTCTAAAAACTGCATGAGATAGGGGTCAAGCGGACTATTGGCGCATAAGATTTCGGCTCCTTGCTGGCGATAAATGGTCAACATGTGGCCGGCATGTTTTTCATCAATGGTATAGAGAATTTTATCTCCGGTCTTTTCTCTATTGCGCTCCAAGTATTCATTGACGGTTGTCCATTGCTTATCCGTATCTTGCCAGATAAGGAACTCTTTTGCTCGCTCGTAGAATTTCTCATCTTCTAAGATTCCCAATTTGGCAATCATAGAGACATCTTGCCAGGCGCGGATAAAGCGTTCCCGATCTGTTTTGTATAAAGCCGATAAGCTGTCTGCCACTTTCTTAGAAATATGGTTGGCCAATTGACGCACAGTTCTATCCATCTGCAGATAGCTTCGAGACACATTCAAAGGAATATCCGGGCTGTCAATGATGCCTTTTAAAACTGTCAAATAATTAGGAATAAGGTCTTTGCAGTTATCGGATACAAAGACGCGATTGCAGTAAAGGCTGACTCCGCTTTTGTTGATATCAAAATCGCGTTTGATTTTTGGAAAATATAAAATGCCCTTTAAATTAAAGGGATAATCGACATTGAGATGCACCCAGAAAAGGGGATCTTCTTCGAAGGGATACAAATAGCGGTAAAATTGGAGATAATCCTCTTGCGTGCATTCCGATGCAGGTTTAGTCCAAAGAGGCTCGTGGTCATTAATGCGCTTGCCGTCCAAGTAAATGGGGTAGGGGAGAAAAGAGCAGTAGTGCCTGAGCGTCTTCTCCATATGGCCTTTATCGAGGCATTCCTCGTGGTCCTCGCCTATAAAGAGCGTAATCTCAGTTCCCCGTGTTTGCCTTGTTCCACGATCTATTTCATAATCAGAGGAGCCGTCGCAGATCCAAAGCACGGGTTCGGCTCCCGCCTTATAGGAAAGCGTGTTGATTTCTACCTGATCGGCAACCATATAAGCAGAATAGAAGCCTAGGCCGAAGTGACCAATGAATTGGTCTGCCTCTTTATTCGATTGATACTTGCTGAGAAATTCTTCAGCTCCCGAGAAGGCGATTTGAGCGATGTACTTTTTGACTTCCTCGGCATCCATTCCGATTCCGTTATCAATAAATTTTAACGTCCGATTTTGCGTGTCGATTTGAATATCGATGCGAAAATCTTCGTCCTTAGCTTCAATTTGCCCTTCATCGCGTAAAATCTTGACTTTTTGAATGGCATCGCAGGCATTAGAGACTAATTCCCTTACAAAAATATCCTTATCTGAGTAGAGCCATTTCTTAATGATGGGCAAAATGTTTTCGCTGTGGATTTGAAGCGATCCTTTTTCCATGCTTAACACCTTGGTAAAGAGTTGATTTGAATCTTTAAATTTTCAGTCTATTTTCAATTTGTGTCAAGGAACGATAGCAATACACGAAATTTCGATTAAGGCATCAAGTGGCAGACGGGCGACTTGGATTGTCTGCCTTGCAGGCGGGTGCGCATGCGTAAAGCGTTTGCCATATTCTTCATTGACGAGGCTAAAGTCATTGAGGTCTTTGAGAAAGACATCGCAGCGGACGACATCTTTAAATGTACAGCCTGCTGCTTTTAAAATGGCTTCTAAATTGTTTAATACCCGATTGGCTTGAAAGCTGACATTTGATTCGACCAGTTTACCGGTCGCTGGATCTATCGGCAGCTGGCCAGAAATGAATAACAGTTTTTGATTCGCTAAAATTGCCTGAGAATACGGACCAATTGCTTTAGGAGCATGCGAAGTCTCAATTTTTGTTAAAGCTGTCATATTTATTGTTCCTAGTTAATAAATAGGTGAAGGAAGCCGAAATGAATTTAATTCGGTATAAATACTTAAAATAGAAGATTATACTAAAAAGTGCAAAGAGATAGGCAAAATATGCACAAAAAAATGAAAAGATTGCATACAGTAGGGAATTTAGATAAAAAAATATTTGACAAATTCTAGAGCGTGTCGTCAATTAGACAAGAAACCACTATTCGAATTCTTTTCTTCTGGGAAGAAAATCACTTTGAATCCGGGCTATTGTCTAATTGATGATATGTCCTAAGTTTCACAGTTATTGTAAGGAGAAGAAAATGGCAAATGGTGAAGGCGTTGGAAGTACAGCTATTGTGGCAATCGTTGTATTGGTCATTATTGCAATTATTGCCTTATTTTATTTCTTTGCGGAGAAAAGCGCAGAAAATGGAGAGAACGTGAAAATAGCGCCTAAGATAGAGGCTCCTGGTCGAACAGGCTCTTCGGGGACTTCCCAGTCTTCGGAATCTTCTAGACATTAAGAGTGTTTTTCTTGAAGGGAAAAAAAACGCAAGTTATACCTGGATCAATTAATTTCTAAATAAAATTGCCGATCTTCATTCGAGAAAATTATGACTGTTCATGCCTTTTTATCCCTCATTGTACTAGGTGCTTTGGGGAGCATTGACCCTTTGTTGAGCTTATACGCGATTACAGCCTTTGTCGTGATCGGCGTTGGATTGACGGCTCTAATCCTTTTTACAAAGGCTAAATTCGTCAGTTCGGACATGTGCACCATTAAAATTAACGAGGATGAAGCGTTAACCATTCACACACCTGGCGGAGGAACGCTTTTATCTGCCCTGACATCGCATGGCATTCCCATTCCTTCCCCTTGTGGTGGAAAAGCCACTTGCAAGCAGTGCAAAGTCCAAATCCTGGAAGGCGCAAGCGTTCCCTTGCAAACGGATATTGATACCTTTTCTAAAGGGCAGCTGCAAAAGGGGTGGCGATTGTCTTGCCAATGCAAGCTAAAAGGCGATTTGCATGTTCATATCGATGAGCATGCCCTAGGTGTGAAAGAATGGAAGGCGCAAGTAATCAGCAATGAAAATGTGGCCACTTTTATTAAGGAGCTAATTGTCGAAATTCCTAAAGGGGAAGAAGTTCCCTATCGCTCGGGCGGTTATTTGCAGTTCCACGTTCCACCCTTTAAGACCCATACGGATGAATGGAAATCGACAATGGATCCCAAGTTTTATGGAGATTGGGAAAAATTTGGCCTATTTGGCAAGACGCTTGATTTTAACAATCTTTCCGGTCCGCCGAATGAAATTATTCGCGCCTATTCGATGGCGTCTTATCCCGCTGAGGGACGTACCCTAAGGTTCAATATCCGCATTGCGACACCTCCGTTTGTGAATGGCAAATTGCAAGAAAATGTTCCTTGGGGGATTTGCTCTAGCTATACGTTTTCTCTAAAGCCCGGCGATCAAATTCGCTTATCCGGTCCTTATGGAGAATCTTTTATGATAAACGATGGCCGAGAGCTTGTTTTTCTCATCGGGGGAGCCGGCTCATCATTTGGCCGCAGCCATATCCTGCATCTATTTAATACGGAAGAGACTAAGCGTAAAGTGACAATGTGGTACGGAGCGCGTTCTTTAAAAGAAAATATCTACCAAAAAGAGTATGAGGAATTGGAAAAAAAGCATCCTAACTTTAGCTATCGGCTTGTTTTATCTGAGCCCTTGCCTGAAGATTTGGCTGCCGGATGGCCTGCTAAAGATCCTATTAAGACCAATTATTTGTTTAAAGCATTTGAGGAAGGTCAGCTTAAGGAAATGGAATCTCCTGAAGAATGCCTATTTTATGTTTGCGGACCTCCTATGCATAATAAAAGTGTGTTGAAGCTATTGGATGAGTACGGCGTTCCTCGCGAAAATATTGTTCTCGACGATTTTGGCAGCTAATTGCCCTTTAAGTCCAATTAAAGGCTTTAGCTATCCGGAAGAATAAGGGCACGCTATTCTTCCGGATGGTTAAAGTTTATCCATCCTATTTATTAACTCAGGTTATTCAGTCCGCCTAGCCATTTTGCCCCTATTCCCCGCTCTCTTTGAAAATGCCATCGAAGGCTTTACCCTTTCCCTGTCATCCGCTATACTTAACCCGAGTGAAGGAATCAATTTAATACGATGGCAGCTATGCGCATTTTACTAGCTCAGATTAATCCCATAATTGGCGACTTGGCGGGGAACACCGCACGTATTTTACAAAGCATTGAGAGAGGGAAGACGGGAGGAGCAGACATTGTTCTTTTGCCCGAGTTGGCTTTAAGCGGCTATCCGCCCGAAGATTTTCTATTGCTTCCTTCTTTTATGGAAGCTGTTTGGCAACATCTCAATCAAATCGTGCAAGCCACTCAAGGAATTTGTGCGATTGTCGGACTGCCCCGCGGCAATCCTGATTGTTTGGAAAAGGCTTTATACAATAGCGCCGCCATTATTCAAGATGGACAAATTTTAGGATTTGTCAATAAGACATTATTGCCGACTTATGATGTGTTCGATGAGAGACGGTATTTCGAACCAGGCGGTCCAACCAGGGTCTGGTCTATTAAAGGGGAATCGGTTGCCGTCACAATCTGTGAAGATTTATGGCAGCATAGCGGACGGATTCAATCTACTCATTATAAGCGTGATCCTGTTTTAGAGCTTAAAGACCATCATCCGTCCGTCCTGCTCAATTTATCGGCCTCTCCCTATAGCGTTTCTAAATTCAACACGCGCTTGCAAGTCTGCTTAGCGGCAGCCAAAACGCTGAAATGCCCGATTGTTTTGTGCAATCAAGTAGGAGGAAACGATAGCTTAATTTTTGATGGCTATAGCTTGGTTGTCAATGAGTCAGGATTAATTCAGTGCGCCAAAGGATTTAAGGAAGATGATCTATGGATTGATCTTGCCAAGCAGGGCTCTCTTTCTTCCGGAGGAGAAAGACATGTCATGGAAGATCTCTATCAAGCGCTTGTTTTAGGCGTCCATGACTATTTCCATAAGCTAGGGTTTAAGAGAGCTTGCTTAGGCTTGTCAGGAGGCATTGATTCCGCTCTGGTTGCCTGCATTGCGGCTGAAGCGCTTGGCCCTGAAAATGTCTTGGCAATCAATATGCCCTCTCGTTTTTCGTCGCCCGAAAGCGCGAGAGACTCGGCTCAGCTAGCTAAGCGTTTGGGAATGGACTATAAGGAAATTTCAATAGAGGCTCCCTTTGAGAGCTATCTCACTCTTTTAGCTCCCTATTTTGCTGAGCGCCCGCCCGATATTACAGAAGAAAATTTACAAGCCCGCATCCGAGGCATGTTGTTGATGGCTTTTTCCAATAAATTTGGCTATATTGTACTTAGCACCGGCAATAAAAGCGAATTGGCCATGGGGTATGCGACTTTATATGGAGATATGTGCGGCGGGCTTGGAGTCATTAACGATTTGACTAAACAGCAAGTGTATGCGTTATCTGAATGGATCAATCGCCATGGAGAAATCATCCCCTGGAATACCATCCGCCGCCCCCCTTCTGCCGAGCTCCGCCCCAATCAAAAAGATTCCGATTCGCTTCCCGATTATCAAATTTTAGACCGCGTATTGCAAGCTTATGTG
The DNA here is from genome assembly GCF_001545115.1 of Candidatus Protochlamydia phocaeensis. NCBI lineage: Bacteria > Pseudomonadati > Chlamydiota > Chlamydiia > Parachlamydiales > Parachlamydiaceae > Candidatus Protochlamydia > Candidatus Protochlamydia phocaeensis. Next base: position 131,209 of record NZ_FCNU01000021.1, on the reverse strand, counting down.
GAAGAGCATCATTCGGCAGAATGGATTGCTGCTCACTACAATTACCCGCTGCCTCTTGTGCAAGACTTAATTAAACGCATCCATCAAAATGAATATAAGCGCCGCCAAGCGCCTCCCGGCCTGCGTGTCTCAGAAAAAGCCTTTTCTATTGGCCGGCGCTTTCCGATTGTCCAAAGATGGGTACGCTAGCCGGCTATTAACCGGGGTTTATTGATTGCCAATGATTTGTTCCACACTTGCCTCGGATTGTCAAATATTTTAAAGTTAAATCTTTATGCTAAGGAGGCTAAAATGGTGTGTCTATTGAAGTTGTTTTGCATCTTTTTCCCCTTTCTTGCCCTTCAGGCACATGAGGGGCATCACACAGCTCAAAATTCCGCTCATGAGCAGCCTTTCCTCGAAACGGAGGAAGAAGATGCTGAAGCGGCTTTGCAAAGCGGCGGCCTGGCTGCCTGGATTCGCGGCATAGGTGAATTGCACCTCATCTTTTTGCACTTTCCCATCGCCTTGATCATCATGACAGCCGCCGCTGAAATTTTATCAAAATGGTATGCCAATCCGCTTTTTGACCATGCAGCACGCTTTATGCTGATATCCTCAGCTATTTTGTCCATTCCAACTGTTCTGTGCGGATTTGCTTTGGGCTACGGACAAGTCTATGAAGGAACGCTTGCCGATTTGTATGCTTGGCATCGCTTTTTTGGCGTTACTACTTTGATTTTGGCCTTTTGGGCGACAAGTTTGCGGGAAAGGGCTGTGCGTTTGAGCCAAAATCTGTTTTCTTACTACACTTGCCTGTTCTTTTTATTTTTAAGCGTCAATATAACAGGACTGTTCGGAGGGGGGCTTGCTTTCGGCTGGTAAGCGGCGTAGAAGAGCGGCTTATCGCATGGGAGATTAAGCTTGATCCCATCCCCAGGCAATGACATCGGCAATCTGCGCTTGGGGATGACGCAGCATCATTAAACGGTCAAAGCCGACAGCCACGCCGCAACAATCAGGAAGGCCCTTCTCCAGTGCTTTTAAGAAATGACCATCAATCGGAAGGGGATTTTTGCCCAATGAATGGCGCTGTTCATTGGCTTCTATAAAGCGCTGATGCTGCTCGACTGCATCCGTTAATTCATGATAACCATTGGCCAGTTCAATGCCCTTATAATACACTTCAAAACGTTCGGCAACAGGTTCCTGTCCATGCCAGCGCTTGCGGGCAAGAGCGGCTTGGCTTGCAGGATAATAGGCAAGCACGCATAACTTGTCTTGACCCAATCGCGGCTCGATTTGCGAGCCTAAGATGAGATTTAACAGGGCATCCTTGCCCTCTTCCACCACCGAAGCATAAAAAGGAATGTGGTTGGCTTGAATATAGGAAAAAAGGTCTTGTTCGCTAGCTGTATAATAATCGAGACCCGTCTCTTGTAAAAAGAGATCCCGATAGCTGATCACTTGATAGGGAAGATCGCCTACAAATAAGCGGATAAATTGGACGGTCTCTTCCATCATTTCTTCTAAGCTCAAGCCCATGCGATACCATTCCGCCATGGTAAATTCGGGATTGTGCTTGAAGCTATGCTCTCCATCGCGGAAAACGTGAGATAGTTGATAGATATCTCCCATCCCCTCTGCTAAAAGGCGTTTCATGCCGTATTCGGGGGAAGAATGCAGATAAGCTGTCTTCTGCCCGTGATAAGTCGCGGGAATTAAATCAATATGCGCATCGACGGAGGCGCGGACGCTGAGGATGGGACAATCGACTTCTAAGACTTGGCGTTCATCAAAAAAGGCTCGTGCTCGTTTGAGCATTAGCGCGCGGTCTTGCAGCCGCGCGACTTTTAAAGAGGGAAGGGCCTGATCGGCTGAATTAGCTGGACACGCGAGAAACATATTCACCTGTGCGCGTATCAACCTTAATTTTCTCGCCTTGTTCGATAAAGATAGGCACTTGGATTTTGGCTCCGCTTTCCAAAGTAGCCGGTTTCATGACGCGGCCAGAAGCCGTATCTCCGCGGACGCCGGGCGAGGTTTCCGTAATGGCCATTTCCATAAATGTCGGAGGCTCAACGTTGACAGGAGCGCCATTATAGAAAATGACGTCGTAGACATGATCGTCCATCAACCATTGAACAGTATCGCCAATATTTTCGAAAGGAATCTTGATTTGTTCAAAAGTCTTCTCATCCATAAAGACAATCCCATCGGTCTCTTTATAGAGCATACGCATGAGCTCTTCCGCGACGTCTGCGACATCTAACTTTTCGCCTGACTTAAATGTGCGTTCGATGACGCGGCCGGATAGCAAGTGTTTCATTTTAATGCGGTTGAAGGCTTGTCCCTTACCAGGCTTGACAAATTCATTGCTGATGATGGTATAAGGCTGTCCTTCTACCTCAACTTTCATTCCGCCTCTAATTTCATTGGTACTGACTTGTTGTGCCATTGGAATATCCTTTTTCTTAACTTAAGACTAAAGGATCTAACTATAGCGCAAAAATAGAGATAAGTCCAGCAATTCTAAAGGCGTGAAATAAGGGGAGCTTGGTCTGAAAAAAAGAAAGGCACGCAAAGCAAGAAAAAAACTTTATTAACGGATCAGGGATGGTTAAGTCCTGATCCGCACATAAATCTGATTGGGAGGGGAGTAAAACTTCGGCGATTTAGTAAGCCGAGAGGCCGAGTTTATATCTTGGATGGATCCCTTGAACGATTTCTTTTAAGGTTTTTGCCATCTCCTCTTTATTGCTAAATTGAAAATCTCTTTGCACCCTGAAGTTATAGGCGACGTGGGATTCATCATTTTCTTTAAGATAGCCCGTTCTATCTTCGCCTTTTTCTGCGTAAATCGTAGAGTTCCACTGATCTGTCTTCTCTCCGCTGATCGCCTTTTCTCTATCAATCGCACTTTCAGAATAGTGCTGTCCAATTGTCCATCGAATAATATGCCGCTCGTTTTTATTGCGCTCTTGCTCGGTTTTGTCCACTAATGTCATCCCCAGTGCAATGCGCCCCCAGCGATCTTCTCCTTGGATTAAATGGCTGTCATGGAACAGATGCGTATGAAGAATAAAGGAAAAAGGCTCTTGCTCGCTTGGGCTAAAGTGTTCCATCGTATCTTTGTTTATCACTGGGATGGCTTGGCAAGCTCCCTGGCCGCCCAAGGCTTCCGTCATGATTTTTCGGGCTTGAATTCTCTCTTCTAGCGTCGCCTTTATTGCCTTGCGCTCTAATTTTTCTTTATAAAGAGCCACATAGCAGTCGTAGCCGCTAGGCAAGCTGGAATTAAAATTTACCTTGAAAGGAAGGACGATGAGAGAGGCAAAAAGCTGCTTAATCAGGTGAATGGGATTCCATGAATGGAGAGAAGAGACTTGCTTTTCCCATTTAACAAGTTTGTAGGCCCATTTACTGGCTGGCTGAAGATGGGTTTGCTCCAAGCGATAAGGACGAGAAGGACCATTTATCAAGGGAATAGACATGCATACCTCGGAATATATTAATTTAAATTGTTTAGTAGTTATTTATTGTAATGAATAATGTATTTAAAATAAATGATTTAAATTGGTTTATTTATTAAATGTTTCTGTAAGTTGTTATGTTATGGTAATCTTTAGAACTGTTAAATAAATTATAATAGTTTGCACTTGAGATTTTTTTTCTTATAGGAACTCTTGCTCCTTAGGGGAAAAGAACTCGAATTCAAGCCATTAGAAGGTTTTTTAACAGGCTATCAATGAATCTATCTTAATAAAATTTGGATCCAATTAAGAATAAAAGCACAATTTAGAAATCCAAGCCAAGTGGTTTGCTATCTCTCAAGCATAAGTCTCCGGAATTTACGTTTAAAATGAGCAAAAGCTTGTTCGATTTTCCCTTTCATGCATAACCCTATTTTATTCTTTTTCCTCTTTGCAAGGGAGCTTGCCAATTCATCAATTGCTCTACTTCCTCTCCCACCGCTTATCTTCTAATTTCTCAAAATCTCTTGTCATCTCTCTCTTTACCTCTTTAAAGGTAAAGTTTTATCATATTCTAAATTCATGGATAGGTTCATCTATATTCATTGATAGGTTCATCTATTAAACAAAAAACGCTTTTGATAAAATTATTAATAATAATTTGAGCATACCCATGCTTTCAGATTAGAGAATTTGAAAACAAGCGGCATCCAAATAAAGGAGGTTGTATGTGGTTCAAGGAATATCGGGATTATAAAATAGATAAGCCCCTTATTAAGGAAAAAGTTGAGCCTGGCCATGGCATTATTGGATGTGAAATGCATGATTTAAATGGATGGGGGATCGAAAATCATCGCATGAGGCCAAAAAAAAGGGGATTTTTTGCAGCTTTATTGGCCCAATTATTCGGAGATAAGCGCGGTCATGGATGATCCAAGACAAAGACATGGCAATCATACATGGGACATTGTCATTCATTATTATCGTTGTCCTAAATGCGGATATATTATAGAAAATCGCGATAAATATGAATATCGGCTAGGACAGCTGGAAAAAGATTTGACATGCGGACGCTGTCAAGAGCACTTCATGGTAGTGAAGGAATCTCAGCCTACATTTGGTCCCTTATTCAATTCGGATTAAGAACAGCTCTATAATCAAAAAGAAACTGCTCATGAAAAAGAGTAGACTATCAGGTTAAGGAATTTCTATGAATGATATAGACCAGCAATTGGAAGAATATCTTCTACAAGAAAAGATTGCTCACGATACATTAGAGCGTTATTCAGGATCGCCCGTCGCTGATTTTCAGCCCTATCTTCTATTGACCAATTTTTCTAGATATGTCCATTATTTTGCCGAAAGCCGGGGCGTATCTGTCATTGAAGGATCTACGTTTAAAGTGGCCCATTCGCCAACTGAACAGGTCAGTATTTTGGATTTTAAAATAGGGTCTCCGGCAGCCGCTCTTGTTGTGGATTTGTGTGCTTTCTTACCCATTCGGGCCGCCTTGCTGCTCGGCATGTGCGGAGGGTTGAGAAGGAATTATGAAGTTGGAGAGTATTTTGTGCCCATCGCAAGTATTAGAGGGGAAGGAACATCTGATTTTTATTTTCCTGCCGAAGTGCCTTCATTGGCAAATTTTTTAGTGCAAAAAATTGTCACAAATGTTCTGGATGAAGAAAAAACGTCCTACCATATTGGGATTACGCATACGACTAACAAGCGGTTCTGGGAATTCGACCAGGACTTTCGCACCCGATTGAAGGCGACGCGCCCGCAGTCTATTGAAATGGAATGCGCAACGCTGTTCATGGCTGGATATAGCCATAAATTGCCTGTCGGGGCACTTCTTCTTATCTCGGATTTGCCCCTGAATAGAGAAGGAATTAAGACAAAAAAGAGCTCAGAAAATGTCTTTAATACCTATACAGGCGAGCATGTCGAAAAAGGAGTGAAAGTCATGAATGCATTGGATATTGCCCTTAAAAATGAAGCCAAAGGAATTTTTAGAGGCAGCCGCAAACGATTCGAAAAGACGCTGATCGAATAAGGGCCTTCCTTTTCACTGGTTTTATAAAAAAATGGCGCTCTCAGCAAAGAGTGAAAAATACGCTCTCAGCTGAAAAGCGCCATCGCTATTTTGTGCTACGCCTAGAAGGCTAACCTTGAATAATAAAGGTTGTGTTTCCGCCGCTTCCTTGTCCATCCGAGCCGCTAGGATCGGGGCCGCCTTGTTGAGGCGAGCCAAGCAAGCCTTGTAAAAGTTTTTTCATCATCGCCATCAACAGGGCCTCCAATAGGCGAATATCTTCCAATTGGTCTTGGTCTTGTCCCACTTTGTCTGCCAATCTCTTGACAATTTCTCTAACGGCACTTTCGGGGTTGGGACGCTGGCTGCCTGTAAGCAGAGACAAGCCAATTGCCGTATAGAAAGCCAAGTCTGGCCGCTGCTCTGCCACACTTTGTAAAATATCGCTGAGAGTATTAAAAGAAGCGGAATTGTGATTGCTCAACGTAATTAAAACAGCAAAAGAAATCAGGCTGTCCTTCATCATTTCCCGTTCAAAGAGAGAGGTGCTTGGAAATCCCATCAAATCTTCTACCATGGAATTGATCATGGCAGAGGCAACAAGATTATCCAATGTTTGAATGGCAAAGGAAGGCGGATCAAAAGGATTGCCAAGTTCTAGTGCGAGGGAAAAAGCAAGCGATTGATTAAGGATGACTTTGGTCAATAAATCATTGACGACTTGATCGGCGCTCCTAAATCCCAGTTTCACCATAAAGCCCTCCATTGGATCAACTTCGGCAATCAGATCGCCAAGCATGTTATTAATGGCGGGATTAAAGCGGCCGAATATATCGGTGGCAGGAGAGAAGATATCATCAAAAGAAGAGCCGAAGCCGCCAAAACCAAAAGCGGGAGAGAAGAACATTCCATTCCATGGAGCGTCAAATCGATTTTCTGATAAAAAGTTAGGGGCAAAATTATTGGATAAGGAATTGATCTGGTTGTCTAATTGATTGAGGACATTATCCAATTCCGAAGAAGACAGTTCTTCCCAGCCTGTAGGAAGAGAGTTGGCCATGGTTTGATAAATGGGATTATCGTAAGGGGGATTTCCGTTAGCAGCCTCTGTGCGGGCCATGCCATCATAAGGGCCACCCCCATTCATAGGAGGATAGATGCCGGCATTTGCCAGCTGCAACATTAAATCGGGACGCTCACCTAAAATGAAGCGTTCGCCCGAGCTGATATTGCGCGGCCCCTGCTCTTTAAAATCTTCCAGCTGCTGACGCAGCAGCATCAATTGGATGAGCTTGCTGTCGGAACTGAGATGCATAATGTTAAAAATTCCCAAAGAGCTTTCAAGGGAAGTTCTCATAAGGAAGGATCCCAGTCCGCTTCCTCCGATCATATTGGCAACCATGTCTTTTGCAATTGATGATTTGAGTTTATTGATCACTTGATCAAGCTCTGAACCAGACAATTCTTCCCATCCTCCGGGAAGAGCCTGAGCCATTCCTTGATAAATGGGATTGTCATAAGGAGGAGTATTATTATTGGCATAAGCCTGGGCCATACCGTCATAAGGGCCTCCGCCTGCTGTGGGAGGCATAATACCATATGAGGCAAGCTGCAGCATGAGGTCCGGATGTTCGCCTAAGATGTAACGCTCGCCCGTGCTAATCTGCTGCGCCCCATTTTGCCTTAGATCTTCCAATTTATTCAGCAAGTCTAACTTTCCTCCTGTTCCATTGCCATGCAGCTTAGATAAAGTTTCTAGGGCATGGGCCAAGGCACGCGTATCCGTCGCTTCCTGCTGTTCAATTTTGTGCTCAAGCTGCCTTAAATCTGTTAAAGCCTTGCCCAGAACAGTCAAAAATTTCAGCATGGAATCATTTGATAAGCCGGTATTTGCCTGACTGCCATCCGGTGCAGTAGCGCCGTCGGCTGTTTGGCTCTGACCTGCTGCAACGCCAGGCATTTGGGATTGATTGGCTGCAACACCAGGGGCTGGATTGGGATTTAAGATATCTAAAGCTTCCTGAATCATTTGCGTAGCAGAATTTAAAATCGTCACAAGCTGGACTAAAGAATTGGTATTCGTCGCAATATTAATTTCATCAGGAGGAGTTAAAATAGGATGGTTTAAAGAGGGATTGAGATTAAATGCTACATCCGCTTGGCTAAGCGTCGATTTAATTTGAAAAGATAGGGATAGGTTGGGCGATTGAGATTGAACAGTTGGATCCCCGTTATTTCCATTTGGAAGAAGAGGATTATTAAATGAATCGGAACGCTGCCAACTGCTTGAATAGTCAGTCTCCATAAACACCTCGTATTGAGAATGTTGTGTAATAAAAAATTAAGGAGTTGATCCTTGTGTTTTGGATTGCATTTCTTCTGTTTTTGTCTGAGATAAAGCGCCTAATATCAATTGAGCGCGTTGCTTGAGTTCTGCATATTCGGATTTTTCATTTGCCCGCTTGACGACCATGCGCAAAGCCACACAAGCAGAGGCTAAATCGCTTTGATGTAAAAAACAATCGGCGGCATAGAAATAGGGAAGGGGATTGGCCGGATCCAATGAGCCGCATTGAAGATAGCTATTGGCAGCCAATTCATACTCTTTTAACATGAAACAGCAAGTCGCAAATCCATAAATAAAATTCACATCTGATTGATTGAATACTAATAAGACAGCAAATAAAGCCTTGGCATCTTTGTACTTTCCGGCCGAGTATAACTGATACGCCCGCTCGTACAGCTTTTTCAGGTGTTCTTTTGTTAAATTCAATGTCTGTTGACTGATAATTCCCTGTTCGATGAGATGGTTAATCAAGCGCTTTTTATTTGATTGCAGAGAAGCATTAAGATTAGATGCCTGTCCATCGCTCTCTCTTAAAGAAGTTTTTTTAACTTTAGCCATAATAAACCTAATTATTTAGGTGGTTTAATTAAATAAAATCTGTTCTCTTGTTTTATATATTATAAACTAAAATAAATTAATTGTGTTGCTGTTTTAAAATATTTTTTTTATTTCGAATGAAATGGGACTTAATTAATTAAATTTTAATCGATTTGAGGTTTTGATTTATTTTGACCTTGTCAGAAAAAATGGATTTAATTATACTTATTTTAAGTTACAAAAAAGTACCCTATTTTATGAACCCGATGAGCGCTCCCCTTTCCTTTCTATCTGCGTTTGAGAGCGCATCTGCCTGCTCATTTTTTGTAGGTGGAATTGTCGAGCGTTTAGCCGTCGTTAAAGTCGTCTCCGTCGTCGTGCGCGCTTAGCGCACTATTTCTGTTTTCCCCTTTATTTCATGCCTTAAATAATTTTAATACAAGCGATGGAGCTTTATGTCATCTTTTAAACGACTTGATTTATACGCCTTAGGATTGGCGATCTTTTCGATGTTTTTCGGGGCGGGAAATATTATATTCCCTCTTGCTTTGGGCAAGCACGCTCTTGACCAAACACCTTATGCCATTGCCGGTTTGCTCTTAACGGCTGTTGCCATTCCTTTTTGCGGATTGTTGGCCATGTTTTTATATGAAGGGAATATCAAGGCTTTTTTTGGCCGTTTAGGACGGATTCCCGGTCTTTTGCTGGCATTCGCCATTATTGCCCTTTTAGGGCCTTTGGGTTCAACGCCTCGCTGCATTGCCTTGGCTTATTCGACTTTTCAGCTGTCTTTTCCAGGGATATCTTCTACTGTATTTAGTGCAATTTCTTGTGTCATTATCTTTTTTCTGGCTTATAAAAAGAATCGGCTTTTAGACATTTTAGGCTATATTTTAACCCCCTTACTTGTTGCTCTGTTGGCTGCTATTGTCTTTCTGGGAATTCTAAATGCTCCTTCCGAAAATCAGGCGTGGCAAGCGGGCGGATTGGAATTATTTTGGCACGGTTTGAAAGAGGGCTATAATACAATGGATCTATTGGCTGCCTTCTTTTTTGCTCCTGTGATTATTGCTTTTATGCAAAAGAAAACGGCTTCCTTCTCGTCTGCTTCTGAGCGGTTGGGATTTATTTTGAAGGCAAGCGGTATAGGAGCGTTGCTTCTTTCTGTCGTATACATTGGCTTTAGTTGTATTGCAGCCTCTTATGCAGATTACTTAGATTCTCTGCCTTCCGATCAGCTGCTTGCCGCCCTTGCCTTTAAAATCTTGGGACCTCAGGCAGGATTGATTGTTTGCTTGACTGTCGTATTGGCCTGCCTGACGACGGCAATTGCCTTGATTGCTGCTTTTGCAGACTTTATGCAAAAAGAGATATTAAAGGAGAAAGTCAGCTATCCTCTCGTTTTATTGGGCTCCCTGATTTTGACTTTTAATATTGCGATTTTTGAATTCCAGGGCATCTCTCAATTTTTAGGCCCCATCTTGGAAATTTTTTATCCGGCTTTGATTGGACTCACAGCAATTAATTTTGGACAAAGCGTTTATCAATTGTATAGTTCGAAGTCAAATCTGCAATTTAAAGCTGAATAGAGAGGAATAAAAATGATTAGTTACGATGAATTTGCCAAAGTGGATATTCGCATTGGAACGATTGTGCAAGCGAAGGCTTTTCCTCAGGCCAAAAAACCTGCTTATCAGCTGCATATCAATTTTGGAGAAGAGATTGGGGTCAAGCGTTCTTCTGCTCAAATTACCAAGCACTATCATCCCGATTCTTTGATTGGCAAGCAGGTGCTTGCCGTCGTGAATTTTCCGCCAAAGCAAATCGGGCCTTTTCTATCAGAGGTCCTTGTATTGGGCTTAAGCGATGAATATCAGGAGATCATTTTGGTCTCTCCTGATCAGTCCGTTCCTAATGGAGGAAAGCTGCATTGATTAGTCAGCAAGCGAACTTCAGAAAGCTCGCATTGAAATTCGCTTGTTTATAATCTTATGGAAGATTAGATGGAGATAAGCAAGGTTTACCAAGCTTTGACGCTTGCTTTCTTGAAAGGAATATAACGTGAGGCAGAAGGAGGCGATGATGACAATTGATGGACCCAATCTGTGGAATAGCTATTTTAACGAGTGGGAAAGAATTGAAAAAGAAATTCTTTTACTCTTAAGGGATGAATCAGATAATGAAAAAGGGAATTTGTCTGTATTTCCTAATTCTGAATGCCAAGAAGGCGGCTGTCCGGTAGGTTTGACTCAAGCGGATGAGAAATTTGATAGGCGGCAAGCAGATCAAAATCTCGCGCATTTTGCTTCTCGCTTGGAGGTTGAAAATAAGGCTCTAATGCGCAAAACCAAATCCTCCTTTTCTATACCTATAGCGACAGATTCCCGTCTTTATCCCATTTTTTGCTATCAGTTAGATCTTTCGCGTCTGTCGGCTTCCGAATCGTCAAGCCCTATCTCTCAGACATCGACTGCTTTTTTCAATTCCCCTTCTGAACAAAAAGGAGAGAAAGATAATCACGACTCCTACTTTTCTAGGAATTTATTTCATTAATCCCCTTTAGGGGATAGACAATGGAAGGCAAGCTTTTGCCGAATCTCTTGCTATTAAGCTTTTCCATTCTTTTTTTTTAAAGGTTTTGCTATGAAAGGGAAAAGGACAAGGAAAGAGCGCTTGTATGGAAGAAAAAAAAGCTAAAGCCAATACGGTCATCAGGCATGCCATTTCTCCTTGGTATTATAATACATTTTTTAAATATGCCGTTGGGACGCTGCTCGTCCTGTCGATTATTCTCATTTTCTATCACGTCGCTTTTTTATTGACTCCGGTTTTCAATTTTGCTTCTTCGCTATTCATTCCCATTGTCGTTTCTTTCTTGCTTTACTATTTGCTAAGGCCGGCTATTTATGTTTTAGAGTATTTTAGGCTTCCGCGCTTTATTAGCATTTTGATTGTCTATGTCATTATTGCCATCCTTTTAGTCATTTTCTTTGCCTATATTGGCCCTCTTTTGGGCGAACAGGTTTCCGCTATTGCCAATACGTCCGTTGAAACGTTGGAGAAAATTAAAAAAAGCTCGCAATCCATTATTAGTACGGGAATGAGCGCCAATCTAGAGCATGAAATTGAAGTGCGCGTATTGGGATTGATCCAGCAAGCGACAGCTTTGCTCAGTCAAAATATCTTAGATATTGTGGGGTTTATTACCCGGGTTGCGACCATTTTAGCGGTTATTCCCTTCATCGTCTTTTATCTGCTCAAAGATGATCATGAAATAGCAGCAGGATTTTTGAAATATACTCCGAGCCATTTTGACAAAGAGATGCGCAAGATTTTAAAAAATATCGATGACACTTTGTCCAGCTACATCAATGGTTTAGTCATGGTTTCTTTTAGCATTGGGAGCATGCTTTTTATCGGCTATTTGATCATTGGCCTGAACTATGCGCTTGTCTTATCCGTCTTCGCCTTTATTTTTACGACCATTCCTTTCGTTGGGTCTTTCTTAGCTATCGCTCCTGCCATTCTAGTCGGATTGTCGATGAGCCCGTTGATGACTCTAAACGTGATTATTGTATTCGTGATCGTTCAGCAGATTGAATCCAATATTATTTCTCCCCAAATTATCGGGCACCGCCTCAATATTCGCCCGCTGACTTTAATCTTGCTTTTATTGGCAGCCGGATCTTTATACGGATTACTTGGCCTGCTTTTTGCCACCCCTTTTTATGCCATTTTCAAGGTGCTGGCAGAGAATCTCTATAAAATCTATCTTCTGCGCTATCAAAAGATCCAGGCCAAATTGTCCGCACCTGCAGAATAAAGTTAAGAGCAGATTAACCTGAGTTGGGAATTTTTGCCCTTTCGACTGCGTCAAAGCCTCTGAGATCAACGAATGGCAAGGCGGTCAATTTATTAACACCTTCTAAACGGTTTTCTCCAATTCTGCAACGATCCTTTTTTCCATTTCCTGTGGATTTTTGAACTTGGGCATGAGAATTTTTCTTGTCAACATGTCCTTGCCTTTGCGTTTTTCAATGAGCAATGACAATTTCTCTTGTTTAACAAGAGCGAATCCCTGCCGAGAAGCAAATACGCGGACGCGCGTTAAGTGATAAAGCCAAAGCGCCGGCTCAGGAGGTGGTCCAAAGCGGTCTTGCAGTTCTTCCCAAATGGCGTCCACTTCTTCCCATGAAAGCGCCTCTCCCAAGCGCTGATAAATCTCCATGCGCAAGCTGACTTCATTGACATAGTCTTCCGGAAGCCGGGCATCGACGGCAAATTCAACTTTAGTGTCTGCAATGGTACTGGGAACTTTGCCTTGCAAGGTCTGGATGGTGCGCTTGAGCATTTTACAGTAAAGATGAAAGCCTATAGAGGTCACATGGCCCGATTGTTCGGTGCCCAAAATGTCTCCCGCCCCTCTAATTTCCAGGTCTCTCATGGCAACTTTCATGCCTCCTCCATATCCTCCCGCTTCGGCCAAGGCTTGCAGCCTTTTGCGTGCCAATTCAGGCATGACTCTCAGATTGGGGACGAGGAAATAGGCATAGGCGCGCCGGTTCCAGCGTCCAACGCGGCCGCGCAGCTGATACAAGGCAGCCAGGCCGAAATGATCTGCCCGATCGATGAGGATGGTATTGGCATTGGGAATGTCTACGCCGTTCTCTACAATCGTTGTGGCAATCAGAATATCCGCTTGCCCATTTTTAAAGGCGTGAAAGGTAGCGTCAATTTCATCAGCATGCATTTGCCCGTGGGCCACCAGCACACGCGCTTGCGGCAAAAGCGCTTTGATACGTGCACTGACGGAATAAATAGACTCTACGCGATTGTGAATGATGAAGGCTTGCCCATCTCGTGCCAGTTCGCGCAAAAGGGCGTTTTTGATGACCTGATCGCTAGGCTCTGTGATAACGGTCTTGATAGGAAGGCGGTCTTGAGGAGGAGTGTTGATGACTGACATGTCGCGCGCGCCGATCAATGACATGTACAGCGTGCGCGGGATAGGCGTCGCGGATAGGGTCAAACAGTCAACGCCGAGCTTAAGCTTTTTTAAGTGCTCTTTCGCCTTCACGCCAAAACGCTGCTCTTCATCAATGATGACAAGGCCTAACTCTTTGAATTTGACATCTTCGCTGATCATGCGGTGCGTTCCAATGACAATGTCAATGGAACCATTGGCAACTCCTGTCAGCGTCTCTTTAATCTGCTTGGGAGAGCGGAAGCGCGAGAGGACGCCGATGTTGATGGGAAAGCTGCTCATGCGTTCGATAAAATTGTCGTAATGCTGCATGGCAAGGACTGTGGTCGGAACGAGGACGGCAACTTGCTTGCGCCCGTCTACAACAGCTTTAAAAGCGGCGCGCATGGCCACTTCTGTCTTTCCATAGCCGACATCGCCGCAAATCAGCCGGTCCATCGCTTTGTTGGTCATCATATCTTGCTTGATGCTGGCAATAGCTGCCAATTGATCTTCTGTTTCTGAGAAGGGAAATTCTTCCTCGAAAGCCAAAATATCCGGACTGTCGGCAGGGTAAGTAAAGCCTTCTTTGATCGCCCGCTGCGCATAGGCTTGCAAAAGCTCGGAGGCATAGCCCATGATTGCACGCTCTGTCTGCTCCCGCGTTTTTTTCCAGCGGCCGCTTCCCAATGCATGCAATTTGGGAATGTCTTCATTGGCGCCAATGTATTTTGTGATTAAATGCGCTTGATTGAGGGGAACGAAAAGCTTGGCATTGTCTGCATACTCAATGGTGAAAAATTCGCTTGGAATGCCTAAATGATTGGGCTTTTTCTCCATGCCCAAATAACGCCCAATGCCGTTATTGAGATGGACAACAGTTTCTCCGGGAGCTAAATCATAGGTCTCTGAAGGGGAAGTATGATAGGTGCTGCGCAGCTTTTGACGGCGGATCTTATAGCGGTGCGTAATTTCTGTGAGCGGCAAAACAACATATTGCATGTCTGGAATCACAAAGCCGCTTGAAAGATAGCCAATATGAAAATGCGTATGCTTGGGAAGGCGGACACCTGCATTGGCCAGGCGCTCATGCAAGTTTGCCTCTTCTAATTCGCTGGCGCACAAAAAATGCAGCCGGCCTGTTTCATAAGGAAGCGAAGAAAGCCGGCACAGCAATTCATCGCCTGTCGGCTCGCCCTCTTCTGAAGAAAAAAGATGGCCGCTAATGGTATTAAAAGGTGGGCGCCAGCGTTTGACTTGCCATTCGCGGTTAAACATTTGAAAAGATAAATGGTGGAAAATCGTCTGCTGCGAATAATAGCCGCCCGTTTTAGCATCTAAATGTCGAACATCGCTGAGTTCTTCAATCGGCTTTTGCGTCCAAAAAATTTTCTGCAAGGGCAGGACTTGATCAAGAAGCTGCTCGATTGAGCTGAAAAATTGATGATGTCCTCCCATGCTAATCAATGAGGCATAGCGATCTTCCAGAGCCAAAAGATCATCGAAAATGACAAGGGTATTGGGTCCCAGATACTCCAAAATGGATGCCTGTTGAGTCGATTGATTGAGCAGCTCCAGTTCTAAACCAGGCGGAATATCAGCTTGATCGACAGGGCGGATGGACTTTTGTCCAATGGGATCGTAAATGCGCAATGATTCTAATTCATCCCCCCAAAACTCTAGGCGATAAGGATCCGGGGAAGAAACGGGAAAAATATCAATGATGCCTCCCCGGACGGCAAATTCTCCCTTGTCGGATGCCACTGCTTTCCGTTGATAACCCATGGCCAATAATTTTTGGATCAAGTGATCAAAAGAAGGACTTTGGCCGGGCTTTAAAGTCAAGTAAAGGTCTTGAAAAATAGAAGGCGGAATAAGACGCTGAAGGCAAGCCTGCAAGCTTGTGAGAATAATATGCGGCTCGTTTGAGGCCTGAATTTCCTTTAAAACCTTATAGCGCTCGCCAACAATATCGGGGCTGGGGGGAATGCTTTCGGAAGGAAGAGTCTCCCAAGAGGGGAAATCAACGATTGGACGATTAGTGAATAAGGCGAAATCGTGGAAAAGGCGGACCTCTTCTTGACTGCTTCCCGTTAAAAGAAGCACATGCTTGCCAGTGGCCTGTTGAGCTAAAGCTGCAACGAGCGCTTTGGGGGCATTCCACAGCTCTTCGACTAAAATTGTGTCGGGATGCTGCAAAGCCTCTTGTAAAGCGAGGATATGTTCGCTTTCTAGAATTCCTTGTAGAATCATTTGTTTGAATCAAAATTAAGCTAAAGATGATAAGAAAAAAAGTATGTGTAATAGTAATAATACACTGTTTTAGAATTTAATAGGATGTTTATTAAACGCTATTCCAAGTAAATTCACTAAATAAAGAGAAGGGTTTGAGAATTTTGGAATTTAAATAAATAAATCTCTTTTAGAGGAAGTATTAAAACTCCTAATAACCTAGATTTGAAAACACCTTCTAAGAAAAAGAATCCGAATTTAGGGCATTAACAGCTTAATCGATCTTTTATTCAACTTGATTCCCCCTCTGTAAATGCGTATGGTAAGAAAAAAGGAGTTAAACTATGAAGCGATTCATTTATTTTTTAATGATTTGGAGCAACGTAATGGCTGCTTATTGCCAAGCTAATGACGAAGAAGAGACTCTCATTCCCAAACTGGTTGTAAGAGGGGAGGCGACGGTCTTTAAACCGGCAGACCAAATGGAGCTGACGGTAGGAGTTGTGACACAAGATGCGGATTCGAAAAAGGCTGTGAAGGATAACAATGAGAAAATGCGTCAAGTCTTGGCCAATTTAAATACGGTCGGCTTAGATCAGCAAGAGTATCAAACTGGCCGCTTCCGCGTTATTCCCATTTATCGTTCCGTTGATGACAAATCGCCGACTGGACCGACGATCAGTCACTATGAAGTGAGCAATACCATTCATATTAAAACACAGAAGCTCGATTTAGCGGAAAAAATCATAGGCGCTGTTGTGCAAGCCGGATCAAACCGAATTGAACAGATCAATTTTAATATCAATAATCCCCAGACTTACCGTAGCGAAGTGATTCACTTGGCTACTAAAAATGCCATTTCCGATGCACAGGCTTTGGCTGATGCAGCGCAAGTGAGTCTTATCAGAGTCTTATCCTTATCCCTGGATCAAGCGCAAAGCCATCCTCCTATGCCTATGATGCTGGCTAAAATGGCTAATGCAGATATGTCTTATGATGTGCCCATTGAAGCCGGACAAGTCGAAATCCATGCGGCCGTGAATGTGATTTTTGAAATTGGTCCTGTAAACAGCAACGACAAAGTAAAAATGAAATGAAAAATAGCATTTTGTCTAATGAAGGCCTTTTCTTGCCGCCTGAAAACGGCAAGAAAAGACCTTGAATACTAAGAGGATGTCTTAAAAATCCTTAAAAGTAGTTTTAAGACATTCTCTAAGAGCCAGAAACTTTTAAAAGATAGTCTTTTGCGTGTTGAAGAGCTTCAAGCAGCTTTTGCGGAGCTTTGCCTCCTCCTTGCGCTGCTTGCTGTTTTCCTCCTCCGCTTCCTTCGACGATAGGCATAATGGCCTTGATAATTTCATGCGCCGACACGCCCTTTTTCACCCAATCGTCGCTAACTTTGGCCATGAGCTGGCATTTATCCGGCAAGGCTGTGCCCAATACAATCGCTCCAGAGGAGAAGCGTGCGGACAGCAGGTCCAAGCAAAAGCGCAGTTCTTCAATGGAGCCAGAAACTTCTGCAATGACCATCGGCAATTGAGACGTTTTATCTGCTTGGGCCAATAGGCTATCAACCAGAGTATTCAATTGGTTTTTTTTCAATTCCTTTATTTCTTGGGCAAATTGCTTATTCTCTTCCAACAGTTTTGATAGACGTTCTTCAATTTGATGAGAAGGGACTTTCAGCAATTGGGCAACGTGAATGAGCGTATCCTCTTCCTGACGCTGCAGCATTTCTGCTTCCTGGCCGGTCACCGCTTCAATACGGCGGATGCCTGCAGCAATGCTGCTTTCCTTGGCAATGCGGAACAGGCCAATGTTCCCGACTGCCGACGTATGCGTTCCTCCGCATAATTCCTTGGAATAATCAATGTCGATTACGCGTACGCTCGAGCCGTATTTTTCTCCAAAGAATTGTTTGATGTCGTCTCTTTTTTGCGCTTCTTCATATTTAATTTCGTAATATTTAACAGGCGCATTTTCCCGGATTTTCTCATTCACCAGATCTTCAATATGCCGGAGCTCATCTAAAGTCAGGGCTTTGTGATGGCTGAAGTCAAAGCGTAGGCGCTGGGCATCGACAACAGAGCCGGCTTGCTTGACATGCTCTCCCAGTACACGATGTAACGCCCAGTGAAGCAAGTGGGTGGCTGTATGGTTGTTGGCAATCTTTTGACGGCGTTCGCGATCGATACTAGCCGTGACCGTATCTCCGACTTTAAGTGAGCCTTTCTCCAGTTTTCCTTGGTGAGCAATCAATCCCTTATAAGGCGCGATGCAATCTACGACAGTAAAAGATGAAAGAGCATTCTCTAATGCCCCTGTGTCTCCTACTTGTCCGCCCATTTCGGCATAAAAAGGCGTCTCGGATAGAATCACCAACGCCTCTTGACCTTCCTCTAGTTGGGAAACAAATTGACCTTCTACCACTAGCCCTAGCACTTTGCTATCAGCAAGGGCATGGGTATAGCCTAGAAATTTTGTCTCTCCATTCTGTTTAACGAAATCCGCAAAGATATTCTCCCCTGCGATTTGATGGACGCTCTTATGTACGCTGCGCGAGCGCTGCTTGGCTTCTTCTTCCAGCTGCTGGTAGCGTGGCTGATCCAAGCTAAGGTCGGAATCTTTGGCAATCAGCAAGATTTCCTCAAGGGGAAGCCCATACGTATCCTTTAATTTAAAGGCGTCATCTCCGCTGATCACGCGGTCGCTGGCTTGCGCTTTCTCAATGACTTGGTTGAGAATATTCCCCCCTCTTTTCAAAGTGCGGATGAACGCTTCTTCTTCGATGGTCAGAATTTCGGCAATGCGCTGCTGGCCTTTGATCAGCTCAGGATAGTCGCTTCCCATTGTTGAAACCAACTGGGGAAGCACGTCTGCTAAGAAGGGACGGTCCATGCCTAGTTGGCGTCCATAGCGGACAGCTCGCCTAAGCACTTTGCGTAAAACATATCCGCGGTCTACATTGCTAGGCTGGACGCCGTCGGCAATCGCGAACGCCAGGCAGCGCAAATGGTCGGCTATGACGCGGAAAGCAGGAGCGCGATTATCGTTGGGATGATAGGGAAGTCCTGTAATGGATTCCACTTGGGCAATAATGCTACGCAAGACATCTGTTTCAAATAAGCTATCCACTCCCATTTTTAAGCTGATCACGCGTTCTAGTCCGGCTCCAGTATCAATAGAAGGCTTGGGTAAAGGCTCTTTTTCTCCGCTGGGCTGGCGGTTAAATTGCATGAAGACCAAATTCCAAAACTCTAAGAAGCGCTCTCCATCTGTATCTTCAATAGGCTTAGACGCTTTTCCAAAATGGGATCCGCGATCATATAAGAGCTCTGAACAGGGGCCGCAAGGACCCGTATCTCCCATGGCCCAAAAATTTTCCTTTTCTCCGAAGCGCGTGATGCGCTCGGCAGGTACATATTGTGTCCAGATCTCAAAGGCTTCATCATCTTCTCGAAAAACAGTCGGCCAAATGCGGTCAGGTTCAAAGCCAAAAATCTTAGTGGAGACTTCCCACGCGAATTGGATGGCTTGTGCTTTGAAATAATCGCCAAAGGAAAAATTTCCGAGCATTTCAAAGAATGTCAAGTGGCGGCTGGTATGGCCCACATTTTCCAAGTCATTATGCTTGCCTCCCACGCGGATGCATTTTTGACTGGTAGCGGCCCGCTTATAATCCCGATGGCTATTTCCTAAGAAAACATCCTTGAATTGGTTCATGCCCGCGTTGATAAAAAGCAAGGTGGGATCGTCATGAGGGACAACGGACGAAGAAGGAATGACGGCATGCTGATGATCTTTAAAATATTGTAAAAATTGACGGCGAATGGTTTGTGTTAACATAAAATTCCATGACATGTTAAGCGATTAAAATCTAAGTTTTAAGCGACTGCATTAAGTTTTGCCTGATTGCTAGAGAGGCAGCCTTTTCACTGATTACGGATTACCCTCATTTGAGCTTAACGCACTGGCGTAAAAGGCTGGAAAATGCCTACTAACTTGAGTGTTTTTACCCTTTCGACTGCGTTAGAGCCTCTAATACATGATAAGCAGGTCCATATTAAGGACTCGCTAGTCTTTTCTTCTCTGCGAGGGTTTTCACGCAGTCAAAAGGGTAAAAACACTCAACACTCGGTTACTACTGCCAAATGCTAGCAAATAATTTTAATCAGGAAAGAAGTAATCTTAATCTCTATCTCTCTAAATTTCAACTTTATTCTAAATGAAAAAGGTCTAAATTAAAGCCATTAATTAATGAATTGTTTATGGGAAAAAGTATTATAATGAATGCTTGATAAACGAAGCTTTTTATAAAGAGAAAGACATAGGAATTAATTCCTTACTTTTCTCTGTATGCAGAAGAGGGATTCATTGCCTAATTAGCGAGGTACCCTAACAAAAGATTAAAAGATCTGATAGTTTAGCGACCTTGGTTGGTTGGCATAAGAGGCAAAGGCCTGTACTTGCATTTGATCGCTTGTGTCATCGGGCGGTGGACAAGGCTTGCTATCTCTTATTGCCATCAGCATTTTACCCAGCATATTTTTTCCGGTCCCATTGCTATTGTCCGACCAGTAATTATCCCGCGTTGCCTGATTGTGCTCTAATAAATAAGCTCCTTGGGTGTCTTGCAAAAGTTGAGTTAATTCAGGATTTTGTTGAAATTTTGCATTGAGGACGTCCCACATGACTTGGTCTCGCACCCCATTGCGCCAATTAGAAGCAAACACGTTGGGATATTTGCGCTCAAGCTCTCGATTAAGCTGAAAGGCCTTTTCACCGTCGCAAGTAAAAAATTCACGCATTTTGGGATCGTTGAGCAGGCTTGCATGATTATTATTTTGAGCGGCTAAATAATATTTGCGCCATTGAAAAGCCGCCTCTGAGCACTTGAACGTATGCCCCCAAAGTTGAATGCCATGAGGACAGATCGCAAAATTGCCCAAAAATTCTGTAGGACCTGATTTATAAAAGCAGACTAATTTGGTGCCTTGCGGATTAATTGGAGCCTGTGCAATCGCTCGCACTTGCGTCTGTTGGATAATGGCCGAAGAAGGAAAAGAAGAGGAATCTGATGGATTTGCATTTGATAAGGGGACATGCGGAAGAAGATTGGTGCGGATATGCGCAGCCTTAGCAGCGCCCCATCCATCCGGCTGGTTGATTTTTCCATTGATCAAGGCTTCTAACGTTTGCCTAGGCTGAGGACTTTGTAGCGCTTGATCAAATAAGGAAACAAGAGTTGCTCTTTGATTGTCTCTCAAATGTTTTCCCATCGTGCGATTCATTTCATTTGTCAAGACTGTCTTCAAAGAAGACGCAACAGGATTCGAGGGGGTAAGAAGGTTGCGATTTCTGACTTGGCTAATTCTTTGTAAATGGGGATTATTTGTTCCTGTCAATTCTTGGACTTTTCTTTGCCTAAAATAATAAGAAGCGCCCAGGAAGGCAACTAAGCCGCCGACTAAAAAAAAGAGAGAGCCGATTGCTGTAGCCAATATGATTTTATTGACATCTTTTTTATCAAGCACATGATGCTGGGAATTATATTCCACTGAAAAAGGACGGCTAGTAAAAAGATTGACTTGCATACGAATAACCTGAATTTAGATGACTTATATTTATTACAATTTAATTGTTAAATTGACTTGAAGATTCTGCAAATTAAATGTTAATCAAAATATTTTATTCAGGTGTTGTAATTATATTTTAATATATTTTGTAAAAAAAGCAAACCGTCTGAAAAAGTTTAGAAGAGCCATTCGATGCTAGTTATTTAACAATGAATAGGCTGAAACCAATCTTGGTAAGTATGCTGGGCTTTTTGGGCTAACCAAAAGAGACCATTCAAGGGATCCAAAATAGGCAAGTTTTCTGTTAAATTGCTAATTTGGCTGGCAAGCGGTAAAGCGGGGGATTTGTTGGCCTGTGCTTTAATCACTTCGATCATTTGCCCTCCCCAAGGCGGATAGCGGCCTGGGGGAAGGGGAGAGAGGATAGTCGTTCCTTCCGATAGATCTACTTGTAGAGAACAGATATGGCCGATCGGCAAGACGACATCTAAAGTTTCTCTTCCTGCCTGCTGGATGGCGGGTAACTGCGGACCGATGGCTTGTTCTACCTGCGTTAAACCGGCCTCCAATTGACCTAAAATAAAGGCTGTCGTTTTATCTGTATCTAGCTTGGTCAGGATGCGGTCGGCCAATAAGCGTCCCTTTGCAATTTCTTGCCGCAAAAGCGCTTGATCGTTCCGTAGTTGTTGCTGATAGCGCTCCCAATCCGCTACGAGTTCCGTAAAAGCGTCATATTTGGCTTGCGGATCTCCATTGGCCAATAAATACGCATCCCTTAAACACATGCTAAGCTTAAAAGCCTCCCATAAGACGGACGCGGCGCATCGCAGAACTTTTAGCGTTTGCTGCATTAAGCCCATCACTTCGACTTTCAACCAAAGCTGAAAAGAAGGGGAAAACTGGGTCGGTTGGCTGATCGACGGTTGATTCCAATTGACGCGATGATAAGTGGGAAAATGGCAATAGAAAGTCTGTTGAAGATGGCGATAAGACTGATAAAGCCGATGATATTGATGGAAAAGGTCTTCTGCGCATTTAGTGATAAGAGCGACTTTTAGAGCGTAGGACCCAACTGTTGTATAATCGCTTATCAGGTGGAGGGCAGCTCCATAAACAGCCGGATGGCCGGCATTTCCTTCCTGGGCTCTTTGAAAAAATGCATAACTTTTAGCCGTGCGGTAATAGAGGTGAGCCTTGCCGAAGAGATCTGCAGTCGTATGCAAAAAAGCGGGAATGGGATAGTGCGTCTGGACGTCTTCGCAGACAGTTTCCTTAATGGCTAGAAAAACATTGTCCATAGAAATGATGGAATCCTTATGCGGCATGCATAGCGCGCCTGTCCATTCACTATATAGAATTAATATTTTCTTTGTCAGTAAAGTTTTAAATTGAGATAGGCCCTAAGCGACATGCATTCCGGTTCAGGACCGCGAAAAGGACTCACTTCCCATGCAAAGGAAGAGGAGTTTTGCTTGCCACTTTTTGAGCTTTATCGGTAGATTAATAGGTCAAGATTATAAATCCTTAAGTAATGGTTAAAAAATGAGTACTAGTCTTCAACCCTCAGACCTGAAGCTCGCTTCATTAGAACTTATCAAAAAGACAAAAGTTTTAGACTCTGATTTTAAGTTGGTTATGTCTAAAATTGCCAATACCATCCGGGGGCTTTCCATGGATGCCGTGCAAAAGGCGGATTCCGGCCATCCGGGGCTGCCGATGGGATGCGCTGAACTAGGCGCTTATTTATATGGGGCTGCTCTGCGCCATAATCCTAAAAATCCCACATGGCTTAATCGCGACCGTTTTATTTTATCAGCAGGCCATGGGTCGATGTGGCTGTATGCCTGCTTGCACTTGGCCGGATATAAAGTTTCTCTAGAAGATATTAAGCATTTTCGGCAACTGCATTCCGTTACTCCTGGGCATCCTGAATCTTTTATGACGGAAGGCGTAGAGACGACGACGGGGCCATTGGGCCAAGGGGTTGGCAATGCGGTCGGACAGGCATTGGGTTTTAAGCTTCTGGCTGCCAAATTCAACACGGACAACCATAAAATTTTTACTAATAAAGTTTATGTTTTAATGGGCGATGGCTGTGTGATGGAAGGCATTTCGGCAGAGGTTTCTTCTCTTGCGGGACATTTAAAGCTGGACAATTTGGTCGCCCTCTACGATGCCAATCAAGTTTGCTTAGACGGTCCTTTAGCTGAGGCGTGTTCGGAAGATACAAAGGCGCGCTACCTCGCCTATGGGTGGGATGTTTATGAAATCGACGGCAACGATTTAGACGCCATCGATGCCGTTTTTACCAAAATCCATCAACGGCAAGAGCGTCCTTGTCTGATCATCGCGCGCACAATTATCGGGAAAGGCGCTCCTAATAAAGCGGGAACTTATAAATCGCACGGGTCTCCATTAGGACCAGAAGAAGTAAAAGCAGCCAAAGAAGCCCTCGAAATTCCTCAAGAAGAGTTTTATGTTCCTCAGGCTGTTATGAATTTTTTCCAAAATAAGCTCATCCATGATGCCCAAGAAGAAGAAAAATGGCATCAAACTTTTGAAGCTTGGACGAGGGAAAATCCTGAGAAGGCTAAAGAATTAGAGGCGATGATGCGCCATCAAGTCCCGCAAGACATCGAACAGAGATTAGCCCAGTTGGCCATCAAAGCGCCTATTTCAGGGCGCAAGGCTTCTCAAGAAGTGATCAACTTGCTAGCTGATTCATTCCCCCAACTCTATGGTGGATCGGCCGATTTGTCCTCATCTGATATGACTTCAATGAAAAAATTTCCTTTGGTAGGCCCGGGTCAATTCCAAGGACGCAATATTAAGTATGGTGTCCGCGAATTCGGCATGGCGACCATGGCAACGGGCCTTTATCAGACAGGGCTTATCGTTCCCTTTATTGGAACGTTCTTAGCTTTCTCGGATTATATGCGCAACGCCATTCGTTTAGCAGCTTTGCAGCATGCTCAAGTGATCTACCAGTTCACGCACGATTCGATCTTTTTAGGAGAGGACGGGCCTACCCATCAACCGGTTGAACACTATGCGGCTTTAAGGGCAATTCCTCATTTGCAAGTGATCCGTCCGGCCGATAGCCGCGAAGTTAAAATGGCCTGGATTGCTGCTCTAAAATACAAAGGACCCACAGCCTTGATTTTATCCCGTCAAAATTTGCCTGACCTGGAAGCGACGGATATTCCTTATGCAGAAGGAATGGGCCGCGGAGCTTATATTGTGAAAAAGGAAAAATCGAAGCCCGATTTTACCTTGCTGGCAACGGGATCCGAGCTGTCTTTAGCCTTAAATGTGGCGGAGGAGTTGGAAAAGTTAGGCAAGTCTGTGCGCGTCATCTCTATGCCCTGCTGGGAACTGTTTGAAAAGCAAGAGGCTGATTATAAAGAGAGCTTGCTAGGCGGAGACATCGGCAAACGTGTCAGCATTGAAGCCGGAGTGGATCTTGGCTGGCATAAATATATCGGCCGAGACGGAATAGCCATTTGCATGGAAAGTTTTGGCGCATCAGCCCCAGCTAGCGTATTGGCCAAAGAATATGGCTTTACGGTGGAAGATATCCTGGAGCGGATTTTGTAATGCTGAGCATTATGGCATGAGAAAACTCGTGTTATTTAGCCAATTTTCTCTCAACTTTCCTCTGCGATCTCTGGGTTTGGTTTCTTAGCCGATTGAGAGGTAATTTCAATGGCTATCCATTGATAACCACAGAAAACAGAGATTGCAGGGGAAATATTAGATATTGTTAAGCCAGCGAGTGAGTTTATCGATTAAGAGTTGAATAGATTGAAAAGGAAATTTTTCATTTTCATCTATGGCTATTATTTCTGTAAGGAGGTGTATTAAAACCCATAATAACTTATATTTGAGATTATTTTTTCCCTAGGAAGCGATAGGAAATAGCGGACAATATTGAGCGCATATGGCTATCTCCTATTGCTTTTTAGGAAAAAGAACTCGAATCTAGGTCATTAGCGGTTTTAATATACCCTCTAAAAGGCGGTTCATCATGTTTCCTTTGCCCACTCCATGTCATGCTAGCCACTCTATTGATCTACGGGAAAAGCCCGCGTCTTCCAATTCTTTGCTATTGCAGGCTCTGCAAGGGACCAATCACGCGCGGCCTCCAGTTTGGCTGATGAGGCAGGCGGGACGCCACTTGGCTTCTTATCGGGCGTTGCGCCAGAAGTATGATTTTCTTGAAATGTGCCATCAGCCTGAATTGATTGCTGAAGTCACTATGATGCCCATTAAAGCTTACCAAGTCGATGCGGCGATTTTATTTTCCGATATCCTTGTTATTCCGGAGGCCTTAGGGCTTGGGGTCCGCTTCGAGGACCGCGTCGGGCCTATCATTGAAAGGCCTGTCTCCAGTCGCCAAGCGGTCGAAACCCTTCACGATCCTGTAGACCTTTCCGCCCTGCATTTCGTTCAGCAAGGCATCCAGTGTTTAAAGCCTCAATTAAAAGTGCCCCTTATTGGTTTTTGCGGAGCTCCCTTTACTGTGGCGAGCTATATGGTCGAGGGGAAAACGAGTCGGGATTTTAAAAAAACCAAGCAATGGATGCTTAGCGATCCGCAAGGGTTCCACCAGCTTTTGCGTAAAATTGCCGATTGGTCGATCGCTTATCTGAATATGCAAATTGAAGCTGGTGTCGAGGCTTTGCAGATTTTTGATTCTTGGGCCAACTCCTTGGCTTATGCCCAGTTTAAAGAATTTTCACTCGCTTATCTGGACCTGATTTTAAAAGGCCTCAAGCGATCTGTCCCGGTCATCCTGTTTTGCCGAGGCTCTTCTGTTTTTGCTCCCGAATTAGCCGAGATCCGACCGGCAGGAATCGGACTGGACTGGAATTGCTCCCTTTCCCGCATGCGGCAATTTATTCCCCTTCCCACAGCCCTGCAGGGAAATTTAGATCCTGCCATCCTCTATGCACCGCTTCCCGTTATCGAACGCGAAGTCAATCGGTTGCTTGATGAAATGCGAGGCGACCCGGGATTTATTTTTAATTTGGGACATGGCATTGCGCCCGATGTATCGGAAGAAGCGGTCCGCACACTTGTTCAATGCATTCAAAAGAGGTAGAAAATGGCACGCCAAATAATCATTTTAGGAGCAGGCATCAGTGGACTGGCAACGGCTTGGTTTTTAAAAAAACAGCTTGGTGCGGAAGCTAATCTAACTGTATTGGAAAAAAACTCGCGGATAGGCGGCTGGATTCAAAGCGCGCAAGTCGATGGCTTTTTATTTGAACAAGGCCCGCGCAGCTGCCGCTCGCGAGGGGCAGGGCGCAAGACGTTGGAGCTTGTAGAAGCCTTAGGCCTGCACAAGCAAATCGTCACTGCCCATCCTGCTGCTCGCGATCGTTTCCTCTACTGGAAAGGCCGTTTGCAGGCGCTTCCACGCCATCCATTCGCTTGTCTTTTTTCTCCTCTCATGAAGGGATGGATGCGCACGTTATGGCGCGATTTGAAGGCTGCCAGAGGGAGAGGGGATGATGAAAGCATTTATTCTTTTTTTAATCGGCATTTAGACCCGGCATGGACCGATCGCTTAATTGATCCCTTTGTATCGGGCATTTATGCCGGCGATCTGAACAAGCTTTCGATTAAAAGCTGCTTTCCGCTATTGGACAAATGGGAACAGGAGCAGGGGTCTCTTTTAAAAGCCGCTTGGCGTCATCCGAAACGTCCTCCTTCTTCCAGCGCTTTTGTTCGTGCGCTTGAGCGCTCTTCCCTATTCTCTTTTCAAGATGGTCTAGAAACGCTGCCCCGCGCTCTTGCTGCTCAATTGGAAGGGACGATTCGCTTAAATTGCGGCGCGCAATCCCTGGCTTTGAATAAAAACGGAGTAAAAATCAAACTGGAGAACGGGGAGGAATTGGAAGCCGATCAACTCATTTCTACTTTGCCGGCGCAGCCCCTCTCTTCCTTATTGTCTGCGTCTTTGCCAACCCTATCGGCGGTTCTCCATAGACTGAATTATGCGACTGTTTTTGTCGTCAACTTGGGATATCGGCAAAAAGTGCTCAAACAAGAAGGATTTGGCTATTTAATCCCCTTTCAAGAAGGCGAGCCTGTATTAGGCTGCGTCTGGGATTCTTGCGTCTTTCCCCAGCAAAATAGACAAGAGGGAGAAACGCGGTTGACGGTCATGATCGGAGGAACACGCCATCCTTTGCCAGCGGCACAATCTGACTCTGATCTCCTTCAGCTGGCCTT
This sequence comes from Candidatus Protochlamydia phocaeensis, assembly GCF_001545115.1. NCBI lineage: Bacteria > Pseudomonadati > Chlamydiota > Chlamydiia > Parachlamydiales > Parachlamydiaceae > Candidatus Protochlamydia > Candidatus Protochlamydia phocaeensis. Next base: position 103,830 of record NZ_FCNU01000021.1, on the reverse strand, counting down.
ATCCGCTTTAGAACGCCATTTACATATTACTCAATCGCCTGATAGCTTTTCCATTAAAAGCGCTTGCCAGGCTATTCCGCAATATGAAGTAGGCCACCAAGAGTGGATCCATCACGCAAAAGAACAAATGTCGGCTTGGCCGCACGTCGTCTTGAGCGGCACTCCCTTTCATGGCGTATCCGTCAATGATTGCATTGCCGAAGCAGAACAAGTTGCTCTGCAGTGTGCATTGCAAAAATGAACAGTTTTTTTATAATTAGCATTTACCGTTATTGGTTGCTAAGTTTTGATCTTTATGTTACAATAAAAATGAAATCATTGATATTTCGCATGCATCTATCTGAGAACCTGAGTTTGATTTTTTCTTGCCTTTCGACTGCGTCAGAGCCTTGGAGAGGAGCAAATGACGAGTAGATCCGTATAAAAAAATAGAGACCTGCTCGCCATTTTTCATCTGCATGAGCTTTCATACTGGTTCAAAAGGCAAAAACTCAAAACACAGGTTGAAAATGTAAATGTACTTCCTTTGAGATAGAGATTCTCTTATTTTTTCCTTTAAATTTTTGACCTGAGTTTTTGGGTTTATCTGTTTGGGATGTAGGGGGAAGGGGAGTGAGAGGCAAGGCTAGTTGATGGGCTTTGCTTGGCATCTTTCCTGGCCCATTCCTAAATTTCGAGCAAATAAATCCAAAAAATCAGGATATAAGTCATGAAAAACGGACGTTTGACCCTTAATCCTTAATCAATCGAGCTTAAGACCGGTAATTGAAGAATAGAGTCGAAGGGACGTAAAAAGTGACGGATATTGGTTAGCTTCACGGGCTGCCAAAGTATTTGCTGCTTCTGCTGGCAGATTTCACATTAAAAGATTAGCTTTATAAATCTCGGTTCTTTTAATGTTTTTTTTTGCAAAAAATAGACATGCAATCTAAATTGAAACAAAGTTAGCCGAAGCATTTACCTCGATATTTCATAAAAAAAAAGTGAGTTCGACATGTTTGATAAATTCACTAACCGAGCTAAGCAAGTCATTAAATTAGCTAAAAAAGAAGCTCAGCGTCTTAATCACAACTACTTGGGAACCGAACATGTTCTTCTAGGCCTGCTTAAATTAGGTCAAGGTGTAGCTGTCAATGTCCTGCGTAACTTAAATATTGATTTTGAGACTGTCCGCACTGAAGTTGAAAAGCTTGTTGGCTATGGACCTGAGATTCAAGTCTATGGCGATCCAGCTTTGACTGGTAAAGTGAAAAAAGTGTTTGAATTTGCCAATGAAGAAGCGGCTAATCTTAATCACAATTATGTGGGAACAGAGCATCTTTTATTAGGCTTGCTTAGGCAAACAGATGGAGTGGCGGCCCAAGTTCTAGAGAACTTGAATGTGAACTTGAAAGAAGTGCGCAAAGAGGTCTTAAAAGAGCTTGAGACATTTAACTTGCAGCTTCCTCCCATCAGCGGATCAGGAGTAGGGCCGCAAGGGCAAACGCCTAGCGGGCAGAACAAGCCTCCTTATGATAAGGCTGCTCAAGCCGGCACAAATGATAAAATGCCGGCCCTTAAAGCGTATGGCCATGATTTGACAGAGATGTGCCGGGAAGGCAAGATGGATCCTGTCATTGGGCGCAAGGAAGAGATTGAGCGCCTCATTTTAATTTTATGTCGCCGCCGCAAGAACAATCCTGTTTTAGTAGGAGAGGCCGGGGTTGGTAAGACAGCAATTGTAGAAGGCTTGGCTCAGGCCATTGTAAAGGGAGATGTCCCGGATACGCTGCGCAAGAAGCGGCTGATCACGCTTGATTTGGCTTTAATGATTGCGGGAACAAAGTATCGCGGTCAATTTGAAGAGCGCATTAAAGCGGTGATGGATGAGATCAAGAAGAATGGCAATGTCTTGCTTTTCATCGACGAATTGCACACGATCGTCGGGGCTGGAGCGGCCGAAGGCGCTATCGATGCCTCCAACATTTTAAAGCCGGCTTTATCGCGCGGAGAGCTCCAATGTATTGGAGCCACGACGATTGATGAATACCGCAAGCACATCGAAAAAGATGCGGCCTTGGAACGTCGTTTTCAGAAAATTATGATTGCGCCTCCAAGCGTCGAAGAAACCATTGAAATATTAAATGGCCTTAAGCCTGAATATGAAAGACACCATAAGGTCATCTTTACTAATCAGGCGATTCAAGCGGCCGCTATCTTATCCGATCGCTATATCCATGGCCGATTCCTGCCAGATAAGGCGATTGACTTGATCGACGAAGCTGGCGCTAAGATGCGTATTTCCATGATGAATCAACCTCAAGACATCAGTAAGTTTGAGGCTGAGATCGAAGCGACGCGCTTGGCAAAAGAGGAATCCATCAGCAAACAGGAGTATGAAAAGGCTGCTAAGTTGCGCGATAAGGAAAAGACCCTGCGCGAGCAATTGCAGCAGATCCGCGCTGAATGGGAGATCAATAAAGAAGAGCACGAAGTCATTGTCGAAGATGAAGACGTGGCAAGCGTTATTGCTAAGCAGACGGGGATTCCGTTAAATCGCTTGACGGAGGGAGAACTGCAAAAAGTTCTCAAAATGGAGGACATCTTGCGCGAGAATATCATCGGGCAGGAAGACGCCATCAAGACGGTGTGCCGGGCAATTAGGCGTAGCCGTGCGGATATTAAAGATCCCAATCGCCCCATTGGAGCTTTCCTCTTTTTAGGTCCAACAGGAGTTGGAAAGACGCTATTGGCTAGGCTATTGGCCATTAATATGTTTGGCGGCGAAGATGCTCTCATCCAAGTCGATATGTCCGAATACATGGAGAAATTTGCCGTCAGCCGTATGACGGGATCTCCTCCCGGTTATGTCGGACATGAAGAGGGCGGTCAATTGACTGAACAGGTGCGCCAGCGTCCTTATTCCGTTGTTTTATTCGACGAAATAGAGAAAGCGCATCCCGATGTCATGGACCTGCTCTTGCAAATCTTAGAAGAAGGCCGTCTGACGGACTCCTTTGGAAGAAAAGTTGATTTTCGCAATACGATCATCATCATGACATCCAATTTGGGAGCGGACCTTATTAAGAAAAGTACAGAGATCGGTTTTGGAGCGGTTGAAAGTACGCTCGATTACGATCGCATCAAAGAGAAAATTGAAAGCGAAGTGAAAAAGCGCTTTAAGCCAGAGTTTCTCAATCGTCTTAACGATGTGGTGATCTTCCATCCGCTTAATCGTGATAACTTACTGCAAGTGATTTCTTTAGAAATCAACAAACTGCAAAAACGCTTGGGCAAGCGGGAAATGTATATCACTTTAGACGAAGAGGCCAAGAACTTCTTAGTGGATAAAGGATTCCAAGTAGAGATGGGAGCCCGTCCATTAAGACGCACCATTGAGCAATACCTTGAAGATCCATTGGCTGAAAAGATGCTCATGAATCCCAATGAAGGCCGCCGCTGCCTGGTGACGGTTGAAAATGGAGAGATCAAATTTATTGATGAAGAAATTTTTCCAATTACTAAGCAGAAAACGCCTGCTTCATCTTCTAAATAAAAAGCTGGAAGAGAGCTTGCCTTGAGCTCTCTTCCTTTTGATCCATAGGCAAAGGCGGTTATGGATAGTTCTTTTCCCGAGCCTTATCGTTCGATTCGCGACCTTCCCTTTGACGACCATGGTTGGTTTTACAATCACATTCCCCTCCAGCTTTGCTTAGCTGTCAAGCCAGCTCGGACAGTTATTGAAGTGGGATCTTGGCTTGGCTCGTCCACGCGTTTCATTGCGTCTTTATTGCCTGAAGAGGGGAAGGTCTATGCCATTGATACTTGGCGAGGATCACCGAACGAACCGATTCACATGCAAGATCCACGCCTACCTCATCTCTATCAATTATTTTTATCTAACGTTAAGCAGGCTGGATTGGCGCACAAGATTGTCCCTATCCGGATGGAGTCTCTAGAAGCGGCCGAAGCATTGAATGTGCAAGCCGACCTCATTTACTTAGATGCCGCCCATGATACGCCAAGCGTCTATGAAGATATTATGGCATGGCATCCGCATTTAGCCGATCACGGAATTTTATGCGGGGATGACTTTGACTGGGAATCCGTCCGGATTGCCGTCATCAAAACAGCTGCCATTTTAAAGAAGAGGATTGCCTATTACCGCCGTTTTTGGTGGTTTGAAGACCAGACTTGAATGCTAAGAGGGTATATTAAAACTGTTCAGTCGTTATAAATTTGCAAGTAGGGCAGGGCGGAAAGAGGCTGGCCATCGCTGCTAGGGTCTTATTCTATTCGCTAAATAAAAAGGCGATTTTCTCAGTCTCACATCCTTTTACTGTCAGGCGTACATACAATTCGCCGCGCTCAAAGCCTCCCATTTTGGAATCAATCAATTTGCCTATTTCGATTGCTTTTTCCAATTCATTTTGTTCTATATAAAAAAAAGCTGCGCGGTAAAAAATATAGCTTTTGGCTCTTTCATCGGTTTCAATGATTTTTGCTATAGCAATAGCCCGCTCTATTTTTTTCTTGCCTATATAGAAAAACGCAATCTCTTGCCTCATTTTATTGCGGGCTAGGGGATCTTTTAGCTCAGAGACTGCAGCTAATGCCTGTTCTGGCAGCTCTAGTTGAATGCATTCATTAATAAATAATATAAGGCCATTATCGCTGCTTTCAAAACGCGGTAAATGGGTGATGCGTTTAGCTATTTCTTGAGCGTGATTCAAATGACTTTTTCCTATATAGCTAAGAAGAAGATGCGCTTTTATTCCTTCTTCTAAAGGGCGGCTTAATGCAGAAGAATGCTCATGAATCATCGAATACATGGACCAGATTGTACGTCTATTGCAAGCCATATGCTTAAAATTATTCTCAACCTTTGCTTCAAGTTCTTCATTGGTAATGGTTAAATAGGCGCTGGCTTGCTGAGCACATTTCTCGATTTCTTTCCAATTCTCCATCTTCCAGTCTGTCATCTTTTGCCTAATCTTATTTCCCCAGGCGGCTTTAATATTTGTCTGAAAGGGAAGGCCTGTCAGTCTAGCTAATGGTCGCCAAATCGCATCATCTCGGCTTATGCGCTGTAATTGCTTATTTGCACCCGCCAATCGAACAAGATCCGGTCGGTCTAAAAAGGATGTAACATTAAAAATAAGTTCTTCGGGAAAATCACAAAAATTTAAATTATGCATTAAAACCTCTTAAAGTATTGATTTTTATAAACTTATATTCAATCTATTTTAATTCATTGAATATTATTTAATTAGTAAAATGTTGTTAATTTGTTAATTAAATAATATTTATTTTTTTTGATTTGTTGTTTGTTTTATTGATAAAAACAAATAAGTTTAAAACTAAGTCTACCTTTTTATTCAAAAGGTCTTGATGGAATTGAAGGCTCTTTCGAGGGGAGAGTGGAATTAGCAATTCGACTACCGTCGTAGTCATGTTCTACAGAATTATGGGAAGAAATTTTAGGTGTCTTCTCTTTTGCAGCCTGAAATGTCTCTATTTTTATTTCAAGTCTGAAGGACTCTTTCAAAGAGACTTCTTGGAAGAAAAGGAAAGAAGGAAACGCAGTTGCAATTTTTTTTAAGGGACAATATAAAAGAAGATCCTCAATTTTTTTCTCTAGGAAAAGAGAATAAAGGATGGGGTGTAAAATCATCTTTTTGCCTAAAGCATATGCCAATGATGAATTTCATCTTCCCTTAATTAAATCGCTTTTCCGAAGATCAATAAGCGATCGAGAAAATTTATAAAAACAGTGGCAGATTTATACCAAGCAAGAAGAATGGCATGAGAAAACTATTATTATTTCTATTTATGTTTCCCTTTACCTTATTTGCCGCAACGAAAGTGGGGATCATTGGAGATTCCATTTCTGTGGAAACAGGAGTCAGCTACGTGGATTTCTTAAAAGAAAGGTTAGCTGCAGAGGGTAAACAGGTAGAAATCATCAATCGCTCCTTTAGCGGAGCTAAATCGGATACGGCCATGCAAATTGCTGTGGGGCTTATCACAAAAGAAAGGCCGGATTATATCCTTATTTTTTTGGGGATTAATGATGCGGGTTGCAATACCTCTCAAGACATTTTGCAGCATAACTTTGAGGAAGCGTTTTCTAAAATTGGAACAAATTGCAAGAAGGTAATCTTAGGTGGGGTGAATTGTGAAAGGGTTAATTCTTCTTATAATATAATTTTAGTGCAAACATACCTTCATTTAATCGAGAGGTATCATCCGCATGCAGTTGTTCTTCTCCCGGAAGAGGTTTTGCCCTATACAATCGACGGAATCCATCCCAATCCTATAGGAGCGCGAATGATCGCCAATAATCTTTATTATGCTCTGCAGGAAGTCGGTGTCTTTTAGATCTTAGTTCAAATAAAGAGGTGACACCCTTTTACATCTCTTAACAGGATTCCCTCAATCGAATAAAGGGCATTAAACCAAGTAAGGTGGAATAGGAGGCAAGGGCAAGGATGGAAAAAGTTTGAGGGCTTGTCACTGGTTAGACAGGCTTGTCAGTCCTCTTCCTGATCCAGAATGGTTAAAGCGATCATGCGTGCGCTTTGGCGATAGAGCCTTCCCATTCCTTGATAAAATGAAGCAATTTTTCTTTTTCGGGTTTGGTCTGAAATAACTCTAAGGCTGCTGGCTGGCTGCTCAGGTGGGCAATTTTGGCTAAAAGGTGTAAGTGGCGTTTATCTTCGCACGCAAACAAGAAGAAAAGGGTATGAACAGGCTTGCCATCCAAAGCCCCATATTCGAGAGGTTCTTTTAAAAAGACGGGGATGACCACATCATGATGAGCGTCTAAGAGAGAATCGCGCGTATGGGGGACTGCAATTCCATTATTGAGGGCCGTTGGCATCATATTTTCGCGATCGAGAAGAAGGTCTGTCATCACATCGGCATCGACATGCAGATGTTTGGCGACCTTTTTCATGGTCGTTCGGATGATATCTTCTTTCGTTTGACCAGAGATATGATGAAGCACCTCGCCTTTATGAATGGCGCGAAAGAGGCTGAATTGCTTGCTTCCGCCTGAAGCGGGCATTTTTTTTATAGGCACAGAAATTTCGATGTCTTTTTTTTGGGTAAAAGGAGAGGCTCCATAACTCTTATCTAGCTTATGAGCCATTACCCAGCTTTCAATTTCAGTACGAGAAAAATAATAATGTTGATTAATTCGATAAGTCGGAATTTTACCATCCGTAATCCAACGGCGAATGGTTGTTTCCGATACATTTAATAAATCTGCAACATCCTTAATTTTTAGATCCATACTTACACTCTTTGGCTATCAAAACAATAAAAGCAGCTTTGAATGATCTTATACCTATTTTAGTTAATATGATCTATCAAATTGTTTGAAATAATTCAATAATATCGGTTGGATCCGTAGAATTTAACAATTTTTTCCGTTTATCTTCATCCTTGATGGCTTGAGTTAAACTTGATAATAACTGCAAGTATTCTGTTTGTTTATCATCCGGTCCTCCAATCATGAAAATAAGACGGACGGGCGCTTCATCTAAGGCTTGCCAATCTACGGGTTTTTGTAAAATTCCAATAGCAATAAAAAAGTGGTCATAGGCTGGCAGTTTGGCATGCGGAATGGCTACACCCATTCCAATTCCCGTTGAAACAATTTTCTCTCTTTCAATGATCGCTCGATAAAAAAGCTCTTCATCTTTTAATTTGCCTGCTTGATAAATCACGTGAACGAGCTGGTGGAGGGCGCTGTCTCGATGATCGGCATTCAAGAAAACGATGAGCCGAGGATCCATGTAATGGGAAAGTGGCATTTTCATCATGATTTAACTCTATTTACTTTAACCCGTATGTCCAAAGCCTCCCATGCCACGTTGAGTGAGGGCAAGTTCGGATGAAAGCACGAAATTAGCTTTTAAAACTGGGGCCAAAATAAGTTGGGCAATGCGCATGCCTGGCGTGATGGTAAATTCCTGGGTCCCATGATTGATTAAAATAACTTTAATTTCTCCGCGGTAATCAGCATCGATTGTACCGGGCGTGTTTAACACGGTAATTTGATGTTTAAGAGCCAATCCGCTTCTTGGGCGAACTTGGATCTCATATCCTTCCGGTATAGCGACACGCATGCCTGTTGGAACTAGGGCTGATTGTCCGGGAGGGATAATAAGGGGCTCTTTCAAATACGCTTTGACATCCGCGCCGGCAGCGCCAGAAGTCATATAAAAGGGCAATAATTCTTCATCTTCAATTAAAGTGGGAATATCCAATGTGCCTTGGGATTTATCGTGCATAAGACTTACTCGTTAAATTAAAATTTTGATTCTTTTGAGAGGGAAGATTTTTTATTGGAAAGTTTATTAAGAGAGGAATTGGAATGATTATTGAGTTCTCCTTCTTCTAAAGGATTGCCTTTTAAGAAATCGATTAACTCCGATAATTTTTGCTTCAGCTCTTGCCGTTTAACAATGCAATCAATCATTCCATGCTGAAGTAAAAATTCGGATTTCTGTGCTCCTGGTGGAAGTTGCTGACCAATTGTTTGTTCGATGACCCGTGGCCCCGCAAAGCAAATTAACGCGTTGGGCTCGGCAATAATAATATCTCCCAAAGAGGCAAACGAGGCTGTTACTCCGCCTGTGGTTGGATTAGTCAATACAGAAATATAAGGCAGGCCCGCTTCATGCATTTTAGCTAAAGCAGCAGAGGTTTTGGCCATTTGCATTAAGGATAAGATCGACTCTTGCATGCGGGCTCCACCTGATGTGGAAACAATCACCAAGGGCAAGCGTTCGTGAATGGCAAGCTCAATCAAGCGGGTTAGCCGTTCACCTACAACCGATCCCATTGAGCCACCCATGAAATTAAAGTCTAACACGCCTAAAGCGATTTTGTGTTTATTGAGCAGGCATGTCCCCACAACGACAGCTTCATTATGGCCCGATTTCTCTTGAGCGCTTGCTAAGCGATTGGGATAAGGTTCCGTATCGACAAATTTTAGGGAGTCGATAGGCTGAAGATTATTGAATAAGGGTTCGAAAGTGTCGGCATCGCTCAAACTTTTAATGCGCTCGTCGGTTGGAAGGCGATAGTGATAGTCGCATTTCGGACAACAATTTTGATTTTGCTCTAGTTCATTGGTATGAATCAGCTCATTGCAATGCGTACATTTAAGCCAGCCGCTAAATCCATCCTTTTTAGTCGTTTGAATTTTAATTTTTGGCTTATCTCTAGAGAATAATCCCATCGTGAACTCTTGTTTTATGAATGTTTGACTTTTATTAATCAGAAATTTGAATAAAGGTGTCTTTAACGCTGAATAATAAAAGTTTAGAACAAATATCTATGCTTTTATCGACAAGCTAGGGCATATCTGCCTTTAAAAGGGTGTATTCAAACCCATACTAACCTCAAATATAGGTCATTAGCGTTTTTAATACACCTTCTAATAGATTGTCTGTATTTGCGCGTTTTTTTGACTAGATTAAATCAATTGAATCAAAACAAAGTAATATTAATCGACACGGCGGAATAATACAAGAGCTTTTCAATAATAGGCACTTAGAAGGTTTAATAACCTGAGTTTGGCGTTTTTTTATCCTTTGGACTGACGGGAAAAGCTCTTGCCATTGTTCATTTCCGAGACTTTGACGCAGTCGAAAGAGCAAAAACTCCACACTCAAGTTAATAACCTAAAAAATGCCCACAGAATTAAATTCCTGATTCTCTATTTTTCAAAGTTCCGCTTTGCGAGAACTTTCTCATATAAAAGCCAGGCATCAAATTATGGGATGCCTGTCAGACAAGCTCTTATGGATTGGATAAATTTATTTGCTTTATTTCCCCATTTTTCAATCCATAAACCAATTGACCATCTTTAAAATGAAGGCATGTAATAGAACAGTTTTCTTGTTGTAAAACCTCTTGCTTTGCAGTAGGCAGTCGCATGTCTACGACAGTTATATCTCCTCCTGATGTTCCGACTAAACAGGTGGTGGTGGAAGGAAGGACTGCTAAATCCACGATATCCCTATTTGAAAATACTGTATTTAACACACAATTTTGATTTAAGCGCGTATCTAAAAATTTAATTTCCTTTTTTTCCGCTCCTATCAATTCCTGAGGATTCAGAAATTGTACAGCGATAACTGTTCGCTGAAAGCGCCAATTTGTCCAATATTGAGTTTGCCTGTCTATATCCCAAAGTTGAACGGTGCGGGTGCTGCTTCCGCAGGCTAGATGAGGATATGAGAAATCTAAACTTTCAATTCTTCCATTAGGGCCTTGCAAAGTCACTTTTGGCTCAAAAGTATCCTTGTCATAGACATTCAAATGACCTTTGTTGCTTCCTATAAAGAAGTATTTATCTTTGAATTTTAATTTATATTCAGCTCCTAACAATTTATCGATTTTATAGTGGAATTGAACCTTGGATTCTTGTCCTTTTTCCTCTGTTTGGCTTTTCCATATTTGTATGGCTCCAGAAGAAGAGGAGGTCGCAAGAAGATCATCTTCGCAGTCCAAGTGGACGAACTGTTCATGTGGATCCGGCAAGCCATAACAGAAAAAAGCAGAGCTAGCTTCTCGATCTTTACTTTCATTGGAAATAAACATATTTTTTATGGTGCAAGCGACCAATCCATTTATCGTTTGCCTAATGCTAAGTATAGGGAAAAAAGAATTGCCATTGCCTAACTGACCATAAAGATGACTCTTAAGAGTTTCTTTCTTAGAGACAAGTATGTCAAAATCGAAAGAAAGAAGGTGAGAAATTTTTGCGTTCGTATCGACCGTGGATTTTTTCTCTGCCGAAGCGTGCAGCTCCTGTGTCGCCTTGCGTTTTTTCCTGCGCGCGGAGGTTGGAATAACAGGACCATAATCAACTTCATATAGTAGTTGAGCAAAAAGCTCTCCAATTCTTTCCTTTGCCAATTCAGTTTGCTCGATCTCTTGTAAGGATTGGAGGATGGATTTATTCTGAGGCAAGCCAAGCTGATTTCCGAACTCTTTCTTTAGGAGGGCTGTTCGTATCTCCTGCTTTTTTTCCCAAGCGGCTAATTCTTCGCAATTTAATGAAAGCTTGCATTTTACTTTTTCATGGAAATAGCAGTCTTTTTCCGATAGACCGGGAAAAATTGCCTTTGCTAATTTCATTAAAGTAAGAATCTCTTGTCTTTCCTCTATGAGGCTTTCAATTCTGAAAGGAAGCGTGTCTTTTACACAAGGGGTAAATTGATGGTGTTCTTTTAACACTTGCATAATTCGATGGATATTGTCTAAAGAATCGTGGCAAGAGACTTTAAGCTTGGGAAAAAAGCAAGAGGCTTCACGTGGATGACTACAGGCAGAAATAATATGCATAGATTATCCTATTAAAAAATTATAGATAGATAATAAAAAATAGAGAGGGGAAATAATAAGGAATGGGAATGATTTTTTAAAATTAAATAATTTAATAATTTTATTAAAAGAATTATTCTAACTATTCACATCAACTTATTAAAAAGAGTTAAGGGAAGGGAAAGGAGTTGAAGAAAAAATTAAAAGAGTGTGCACCCGCTAAAGAGGGTGCACTCAAGAGGAGAGAGTCTATTTAGATGCAGCTTTTTGATAGCGCTCGGCGACATTTTTCCAGTTTACAACTTGCCAGATGGCTTTGACATAATCAGCTCGGGCATTTTTATATTGAAGATAATAGGAATGTTCCCATACGTCAATGCCTAATAAGGGGACTAATCCTTTGGTGGAAAGAGGATCTTGGTTATCGCAAGTTGCCAAAGTTAGGGTGTTTTTATTTTTGTCATATCCTAACCATCCCCAGCCGGATCCTTGGATAGCAACTGCTTTGGTGCTGAGGTGGTCGATGAGCGTTTGTAAAGAGCCGAATTCGCGATTAATCGCATCTGCTAACGCTCCTTCTGGAGGGGCGCCGCCATCCTTATTTTTAGGAGAGAGGTTCGTCCAGAAAATGGAGTGATTAACATGGCCTCCTCCATTGAATTTAATTGCTGATTGCAGAGCAATCATAGCAGCTAAATCTTGCTTTTGTTGAGCGTCGGCATACTGTTCTAAGGCTTTATTGAGATTGTTGACATAGGCTTGGTGGTGCTTCGTATAATGCAATGTCATAATTTCTGCGCTGATGACAGGTTCTAAAGCGCCAAAATCGTAAGGAAGAGGGGGCAGTTGATACTGCTGAGAAGATCCTTGTTGAGTCATATCCACTCCTTTTAAAGATTGTTTTTTCTTAAATAGTCTCTTTGAATGGCATTTTGGCTTAAGAAGACTAATTAAGCAAGATCGAATTAGATTGTGAAAGATATGCTTTTAGGCAGGAGGCTGTTATAGGGCCAATCGGCGTTAATTGCTTATGCGCAGGAAGTGAACCGAAAATTTGCACAAAGGCCTTGACGGTCGATGGGCTAGTAAAAACAATTTCGTCAAAGGCGTCTACATCTGGCAAATAAGAGGGGTAATGAGGGAGCGTATCGTAAAGAAGGCAGTCTTGAAAGGCAATCTTGTGCCGGGAAAAGTAATTTTTTAAGACGGGGCGGGATTGAGCGGAATGGGGCCATAAAAAGAAAGCATCTTTTAAGGACATGGAATCCATCTCGTATAGAAGCCCCTCCGCCGTCTCTTCTTTGGCCACCCGCATGGGATGGATGCCGCATGCGGATAAATGAGCAGCGGTTGCGCGGCCAACAGCCAATGTGGATTTTTGGGCCCATTCTTGCAAAGAAAAGCCGAGCCGGCAAAGATAGTCTTGTAAAATGGGGATGGTGCTTTTAGAGGTCACGATGACATGTGTATACTGCGCAAATTGGCTAAGCACAGGCTGGATAGCCGGATCGCTTAGCGGGCGAGGGACGATCTCGATCAAGGGCACATGCGTGACGTTTCCCTTTCCTTGATAGTGATGCGGATCCAGGCCTGTGTAAAGGATCTGCTTGGAAGCAAAATCTTGGGGATCAGCTGCCATTTTTTCTGACGTCTAAACAGGCAAATAAGGTTCTCATTTCTTGGTCTCCTTCTAAGGCAACAACGGCTAGTTGACCTTGTCCTTCAGCCGTAGGGCCCGGCAAGCGAATGCGATTGAGATGCGTCAAGCCCAACCGGATGAGAGCCGCCTCGGCTACGACGACGCCATCCGCCTCTTTTCGTTCAAGCTTGGCCAAACGCTGTTCAATTGTGCCTCTCAGATCGCAAAAAGATAAGTCAGTTCTTAACAGTTTGACGCATTCTTCCCTTCGGGCAGAAGAAGTGGCAATGCAAGCCTGAGAAGGCAGACTCGCCAAGGTTTCGCCATCCCTTAGGACGAGCACATCAGCAGCGTCTACGCCTTTTGTCAGGCAAATGAGGGAAAGTCCTTTTGGAAGAGGGGCAGGCAAATCTTTTGCTGAATGAATGCCTAAGCGAAAATGCCCGGACAAGATGCCTAGATCAATTTCTTTGGTAAAAAAATCCGTTTTATCTAATGTGCGCAAAGAGGTGCTTTGGTCTTGGTCTCCTGTCGTCGATAAAAAGTGAACGATAAAATCAACTAAAGGGTGGTATTGCTGCAAGGCCTGCAGCACCTCTTTGACCTGTACCCGCGAAAGAGGGGAGGAACGCGCTCCCACCGGAATGGCCATTTGAATGACTGAAGCGTATTTATTTGAGCACTGCATCGACGGCCTCCTCCACAAATTCGACCCCTTGGATGGCGATTTTCTGACGGATATCGTCGGAAATGCCTTTGAGATTGCGTTTGGGGATAATGCAGCGGCGGAATCCCATGTGAATGGCCTCTTTCAGACGACTTTCTAAACGGGGCACGCTGCGCACTTCTCCTCCCAAACCCACTTCTCCGACGACGGTTGTTTCCGGATCGATGATGCGGTTGCGCATAGAAGAGGCGGAAGCGAGCAAAATTCCCAAGTCAATGGCCGGTTCGGTAATGCGCAATCCTCCAGCGACCGAAACAAAGACATCGCACTTGTGCAATTGGTAGCCCATGCGTTTTTCCAGAACAGCCAATAAGAGGGCCAGGCGGTTTTGGTCAAGCCCCGTACATCTGCGCGAGGGGGTGCTGAAAACTGTATCGGTGACAAGTGCTTGCACCTCGATTAAGATGGGGCGCGAGCCTTCTAAAGTCGGAATGATCACAGAACCGATTACCTCTTTGCGGCGCTCTTCCAAAAAGATTTCCGATGGATTGGGGACTTCGATTAAACCCGATTGCTTCATTTGAAAGACTGCAATCTCGTCAGTGGGGCCGAAGCGGTTCTTGACCACGCGGATCATGCGGTAGTTGTGCTGCTTGTCACCCTCGAAATAAAGCACAGTGTCAACTAAGTGCTCCAAGACGCGCGGGCCTGCAATTTCGCCGGACTTCGTAACGTGTCCGATCAAAAAAGTGGCAATGCCTCGTCCCTTGGCAAGGTGCATAAATTCTGTGGTCGTCTCGCGTACTTGAGAGACAGAGCCGGGGGCTGACGTGATTTCGCTTTTATAGACAATCTGGATAGAATCGACGATGAGAACATCCGGATTGAGCTGGTCAATTTGAGATTTAATCAAAGAGAAGTTGGTCTCGCAAAGCAGCAATAAATTATCCGTTTGGATGCCCAAACGCTGGGCTCGCAAAGACGTTTGCTCAACAGATTCTTCGCCGCAAATGTAAAGGACGATCAGACCTTGTTTGGCTAAAGCATAAGAAAGCTGAAGCATCAAAGTCGATTTGCCGATGCCGGGATCGCCTCCGACAAGGGTTAAGGAACCTGGCACAAGCCCGCCGCCGATCAAGCGATCGCATTCGCCGATATGCGTTAAAATGCGGGGGGTCTCTTGCAGTTTGACCTCTTGGAGCTTGACAGGCTTGCTCGTTGCCACCGGTTGCGCCTCAAAACGACGAGGCAAAGATGACATTTCTAACTCTTCATGAAAGGTATTCCATTGGGTACACGAGGGACATTGTCCCAGCCATTTGAGCTGTTTATGTCCGCATTCTGAACAGTACCAAACGCTTTTTTGTTTGGCCATGGCAAGCCGCTCCTTATTCAAAATTAAGAAAAAATCTCGGGAAGGTTGAATCGTGAAAGCGCATCGGCTGCGGCCGCTTGTTGAGCCTCTTTTTTTGAAGCTCCCGTGCCACGGCCTAATTCTTGCTGGTTGATGAGAACGGAAATTTGAAACACTTTGCTGTGGTCGGGGCCGGATTCTTGCAGAACATTATAGACGGGTGTTTGCTGATACTTTTTTTGGCAGTAGTCTTGAAGCAGCGCTTTCCAATTTCTCAAAGGGGTTGCTAGAATGGCTTCAATCTGTTTGGTGAAATTCGCAAAAATAAATTGCTTGGCGGCTTCAATGCCTCCGTCCAAATAAATTGCTCCAATGATCGCCTCAAAAAGATCGGCTAAAATGGATTCGCGCCCCCGTCCGTCATTCATTCTCTCGCCTTTCCCCAATAAAATGAAAGACGCAATATTGAGCGTCTGAATGTAACTGACGCACGAACTGGCTTCTACCAATCTGGAACGCAAATAAGACAATTGTCCCTCTGGCGTAGTCGGCAAATAGCGGTAAAGGTAATCGGAAATGAGCATGCCCAGAACGGCATCCCCTAGAAATTCCAAGCGTTCATTATGCTGAGTGATTTCTCGGTTTTCATTAATGAATGAGCGATGGACAAAAGCTAAAACAAGCAAAGAGCGATCTTTGAAAGAATAGCCTAACCGAGTCTCAATGACAGAAGCGTTTTGAATTAAATGTTCAATCTGATTCATGTAAAGTATTCTAGGCAACAATCTCTTTTTCTGCTAGCCTTATTATTGCTTTAAATAGACTTTTATTTATCTGATTAATTAGGACTTATGAAATTTGCTATAGCTAAAGAACATAAAAATTTCTTTCAAAAACAAGGAATGATCGAATTTGAAGGTTTTATTTCAAGCGATCAGCTCGCTTTATTTAATCAAGCGATCGATCAGGCATTGGAAAGCCGCATGGATATTCCAGCTGAAAGATTGCGATTGCAGTCTTCGGAAAATCTTTTCCTTCAAGGACGGGACTTATGGCGCGCTAATGAATCGCTCCGCAAGCTGGTTTGCCAGCCCCGCCTAGCGGAGATTGCCTCTGAGCTTATTGAGAAAAAGCCTTTGCGATTAGGCTATGACCAGCTTTTTCCGGCGCGCTATCAAGAAAAATTTTCACCCTCTCCTCAGCAACGCACTTATGCCCAATTTTTGGCTCAAACGACAAATTTGGAGACAATTAGCAGCTTGCAAGGCGTGGCATGCGGACTCATGCTTTGCCTCGGCGCGGCAGGCAATACCGTTAGGGAAAGCGAACCGGCCTTAGAGGGGCTAGATATTTTTCCCAGCAGTCCGGGACAAGCGATCTTTTTTCAGCCGCAAGCAATGGCTAATTTGGAATTTCTCTATGCGCATCCAGGGCATCGCTTTTATCTCATCGTTTATGCGCAGGCGTCTGCTTATTATCAATTGCAGCCGCAAGATCCGCATACGCATGCCTTGAAGCATTTAGGCTATGTTTTCAATGACAAGCTCAACGATAAACTCAATCCAATCGTCTATCGCTAAATGGGCTGGCAAGTCATCGATTCAGGCTCTCTTCCTCCCGGCCAAATTATGGCAAAAGATGAAGCGCTGCTCCATCAATTGGATAAGCAAAGCGATCCTATTTTGCATTTTTACGAATGGGACAGAGACTGCTTGACTTATGGCTATTTTACGGATCCAACACGTTATTTAGACCTAGATGCCATCGCTTCCCATAAGATAGAAATGGCCCGCCGTCCTACCGGCGGAGGGATCATTTTGCATTTAACGGACTTCGCCTTTTCCGTGTTGGTTCCAGCTTCCCATCCCCATTTTTCCTTGAATACTTTGGAAAATTATGCCTATGTCAATCAATGCATTGCCAAAGCTGTTGTCCTTTTTACCGGAAACCAAGTCCAACCGGAATTATTAGCCGAAGAGGAAAACTGCACAGCTGCCTGCCTAGGATTTTGCATGGCAAAGCCTACCCAATATGATTTAATTGTACAGGGGAAAAAAGTCGGGGGGGCTGCGCAGCGGCGCACCAAACAGGGATTTTTACATCAAGGCAGTCTTTCTTTGGCTTTTCCTCCTGCTTCCCTTTTAGAGTCTATCTTAAAGGATAAATCACAGGTGTTAGCCGCCATGCAGCAGCATACCTATCCCCTATTGGGAAAGGAATGGACTTTTTCTCAGCTTTATCTTGCCAGGCAGGAGTTGAAGCAGCTTATTCAAGCAGCTCTCCTAGCTTGATTTTTGAAAAACTAGCCTTCTATCTTTTGATTAGATTCATTTTCAAGCTTTTTATAGTGGGGCATGAGGGGACGATGGGCATGATTGATTAGCCAATATGCGATTCCTAAAGCCACAATGATCGCGCCCATGGCCAACATGTGAAACGCGGAGGTATGGGCATAGTCCAAGATGATAATCTTTCGCGCAATTGCCATCAAAGCCGTTGCAATGACCAGGCGCAAATGCCCCATGTCTTTGCGCAAATATAAAATAATATTGAGAAAGATTTCTATGGCAATCAAGACAACGAGAAAGCCGCCGAAAGCCTCCAAGAGGGAATCGATATTAATTAGGAGAAAAGGGGTCTCTTTAGCTTTCTGATATAAAATAAATGCGACATCTAAGATGGACCAAATAATCACCAAGGCCATCAAGCAAGCGAGGATTTTTAAGCCAAATAGCAGAAGCTTTTGCAAAAAATTGATGAAGGGGCTCTTCACTTCTAGAGGAAAATTGGTATCGCTATCGTCTTGCATGCCGGCTTCTTTTCCCTTATCTAATTGTTGAGCGAATGCTGTTTTAATGAATAATTAGAAATTCAATTTTTGAATTCGCTTTGATGTAAAGCTATTCCTTTACTGCGGTCTGTACATCTTACGCGATATAAATTTCTCCGCTATATTCCCAAATAACTCAAACTATAGGTTTTATCGAAGAGTAATTTATTGTGTGTAGCTTCAAGAAGGAATTTTACACAAGAAGAAAGACAAGGATATTTTAATTTTTTTTAATAAACAGTCGCGTTGAAAATCTTCCCTTCCCTCTCATTTTAGATGATCGGCAAGTGTTCAAGGATGGCCGGATGAGGAAAGCCTTCGTTCTAATATGCATTGAATTTTTCCTAAGCCCCTATTTGCTACATGTGAAGAGACTAACGAGACGGGTTGGCTTGTAAATCAACTTCTTGAGAATAAATCGGATTGATAAAAAATCAGGTTAAGAGAATTTAAATAAACGAAGGATATTATTTATTAATCATGCGGTTTTGAAAATTTAATAAAAAATAAATTAGTTGAAATGTTTCGCTTAAAATTTAATTTTTGAAAATTAAATTCTATAAGCAATTCGACGATAGGCTGTAAATCTTCGCTTGTCAAAAGACAATCTGTCTAAAATGATTTTGTAGGAAAGCCTATTTTTGATAAGATGACTCCTCTTGTAATTGAATCAGTTAAGACTTCAGTTCAAGCCTATACTCGTTCCCGTTTTGAACTAGAACAGGTATGGATTGGCTGAGAAGAGAAGAACTTATCCCTCAAAAATAAAAGTATTGAATCAATTCGGTTACTCTTCCCTGAAAGCCGATGAGAAGAGAATAATGATCTGCACCTTTATTTGAGAGGAATAAATTAGATTTAAATCCGGAGATTTTTTACCCATGCTCGATTTTTTTCGCAGATATCAACGTTATTTTTTTCTTGTGATTACCGTTGTCGTCATCATTTCTTTTTCCTTCTTCGGAACGTATAGCACCCTAGGTTCAAATACGTGGCGGGAGCAGCTCGCATTCAAAGCGGTTGACGGAAAAGAAGTGACGCGCTCGGATGTGGATGAGATGGCGATATTTTTAGCTACAGACAATGAAGACAAACAACTATATGGAGGAGCATGGGGACCTAATTTTCTGAATGATGGCGTCATTCGCAAGGATTTCCTAGAAACAGGCCTTGCGCAGGAACTCGTGAGTGCTTATCGGGCTGACGTACAGGACGATTTGCAAAAGCGCCTTCAAAAGGAAAAAAAATATACTCCTTATATGCACCCTCAAGCGCCTTTTTTGAGTATGGAAAATGTGTGGAGCTATTTTATTCCAGATATGACTGCCAATTTTGATACGCTGCGCGCCGCTCAAGACGCAACGGATCCCGGCGCATTTAACAGCCGTATAGCTCTTTTCCTGGGAGAAAAGACGTTTCCCTCCTCTTCTGTTAAGCAGGTTTTGCGCTATCAAGAGAAGCAATATTCTTGGTTGAAGCCAGATGAAGATTTAAATCAGCGCGATCTCTCTTTATTCGGCTATCATACGCTAGAAGATTGGTTCGGTCCGCACTTTACGCGCCTAGTCAGCCAATTTATCATCAATGCAGCCATTTTAGCGGAGGCCCAGGGCTATCAAGTCTCTAAGGCAGAAGCAATGGCAGATCTGATTCGCAATACGCAGACGAGCTATCAACAAAATCAGAACAAGCCTTCTATCGGCGTCGCTTCCCCAGAAGAATATTTTACCGAGCAACTGCGCCTATTAAATATGGATCAAGCGCGAGCTGTGAAAATATGGCGTCAAGTGCTTTTATTCCGCCGCTATTTTCAAGATGCCGGTCATTCGGCTTTAGTAGATACGCTAGCCTATCAACAATTCAATCAGTTCAGCAATGAAAGCCTGTTCGTTGATGTCTATCGATTGCCGGCAGAACTGCGTTTTGGAGATTACGACACTTTGCAAAAATTTGAGGTTTATCTCAATGCCGTCTCCAAACAAACGCGAAAAGATCCCTTGGATTTGCCAACGGAATTTTTATCGGTTGCCGAGGTATCAAGAACTTATCCTGAGCTTGTCCAAAAAAGATATGTATTGGATGTGGCTCAAGTAAATGACAAAAAGCTGCAGGCTCGCATTGGCATTAAAGACATGTGGAATTGGGAAATCGACGAACAAAATTGGGCGACTCTCAAAAAACAGTTTCCTGAATTAAACCAGAAGGCTGGAAAGACGCGAGAAGAGCGCTTCGAAACACTGGATGGTTTGGATTCAGCGACTCGCTCTAAAATCGACGCCTTTGCTAAAAAAGCGATTCTTCGTTCCCATCCCGAATGGATTGCTCAAGCTTTAGCGGATGCTCAGCCGCAGAAAATGGCTGTCGGTTTGCGCACAGAGGGAGGAAAAATGCCGTTTAATGGGCTAGATGCAAAAGATAAGCGCCAGGCATTCATTCGCTTGCTTGACCAAGCGTCCCTTAATGAAGGGCCTGCGGAAGGATCTCCGCTCTACGCTTATACAGCAGATGATCAAAACTATTATCGCATACGGGTATTAGAGCGTTCTCCTGATTCGGAAATTTTAACTTTCGCCGAAGCCAACGCAGACGGCACATTGAACGATGTCCGCCAGCGGGCTCTTGAGAAGTATTATGTCGCTATCCGCGAACAAGATCCGGCTGCTTATCAAAAAGAGAATAAGGAATGGAAATCTTTCAATTCGGTTAAGGAACTGGTTGCTGAGCATTATTTAAATAAAACACTCGCTGCTCTGCAAACGGTGCAAAAGACCCTATTCGTCGGCGACAAAGAGCCTTCTTCTTGGAGTAAGGATCAAGCGGCTTCTTTCCGTTTCTATGCCCATCTGCAAAAGGCTAAGGAAGCCTTGCAAAAAAAACCTGAGGAGGCAAGTCAATTTGTCCGTGCTTCTGAAGGCGAAGATAAGGAGCAGCCATCAAGTCGCCGTCCTTTAAAAGACCAATGGCTACTGGAAAAAGCAACGACTTCTATCAGCCGTCAAAAGCAAGAAGCTGGCATTGATCCAGCGGTAGCTTTTGCCATGGTAGAGAATACGTGGTCAGCTATTGAGACGCCAGTCAATGGCAATATTCTATTCTTCCAACTTAAAGGCAAGAGCGATGAATCTTCCAAGCAGGCAACGGCAATGGCTGAACAGGCAAGACAAGCGCAAGCTTTATTGTCTGCCGAGGCTCAGCGCCAACTGATGCGTCATGTTTTGCAAGAAATTCAAGCTAAGGGAGCGATTTCCTTGGCTTATCTGAAGATTCCTCAAGACAGTCCTGCCAATGAGCCAGAATCCCTTTCTTCAGGTTTCTAGATCAAATCAGAGCCGGGGCTGTAAGAAAAGCCCTTGGTTCTGGACTTTAAATGGTTTGTAAGCCTTGAATGATAGAATTTGGGTTTCCAAATCATGGGGCATAGAAAGCATATATAGACAAGCGTTAACTTCATTTCTTAGCGGATTCAGTCGCCCAACTACGTACGTTTAACCTCGGAAGAATAAGGGACCCCTTATTCTTCCGAATGGCGCAATCGTTCAAATGAAATTTGAACGATTGGCGAAGCCTATATGTTTTAAGGAAAGCTTTCGTGGTCCCCTGTCGTTTTTAATTTTAATCCCTTCTCGAGGTGTCTATGTTCGGCGATGTGCCTTTCTCTCTTAATCCTTCTAATTTTTTTGCTCTATCTTGCGATTGCAAGCATTTAGCAAAGAAAGAGCAGACCCTAACATGGTCTGCTTATGCGCTTCCTGATACCAGTCGCTTGTGTCATGAATATGCTTTTGCAAAAGTGGCGATGGGGTGGCATGAAGAAGGCCTTGCCTTTCAGATCCAAGTCGATCAGCCATTTGTCAGGTCTTCCTATCCCGACTTATCGCGCGGAGATAGCGTCGAATTATTCATTGATACAAGAGATCTAAAATCGGCTGGTTTTAATACCCGCTTCTGCCATCACTTTTATTTTCTTACTCAACCTGTTGAAGATCATCTGTGCGGAGAGATTACTCATTTCCGTACAGAAGACAACCATCCGTTATGCGATCCTCAAGCTCTTCAGTGTCAAACACAACTTGGCAGCAGTCAATACAAAATGAAAATTTTTATTCCCACTCAATGTCTATATGGGTATGATCCCAAGCAATTTGATCGCTTAGGATTTACTTATCGAATCAACCGCGTAGGGGGGCCGCCGCAGCATTTTTCGGTTGTTTCCCAAGATTACCAAATTGATCAACAGCCCTCGCTTTGGGCTTCTATAAGGCTTATTGCATGAGAACCGCTCTTTATGATCGCCATTGTGAATTGGGAGCTAAAATGGCTTCTTTTGCTGGATGGGACATGCCAATCCAGTATAAAGGTATTTTAGCGGAGCATCAAGCTGTTCGTCAGGCTGTGGGATTATTCGATGTATCCCATATGGGACGTATTTTAGTCAGCGGTCCAATGGCTGAGCAGTTGCTTGATCGCTTGTCTACCAATCGCATTGCGGGGAAGCCTCCTTTTTCTGCAACCTATACAGTCTGGTGTAATGACCAAGGCGGATGCCTTGATGATGTCATTGTCTACCGCATCGATCAAACGCATTTTTTTGTCATTGTCAATGCAGGCAATCGGCAGAAGGATTTAGAGCATCTCAAAGCACATGCGCAGGAATTGGAGGTGACGATTGAGGATTGTTATGCGGGAAGTGGTATTTTAGCTTTGCAAGGCCCCCATGCCAAGCCCTTATTGGCTAGTTTTTTTCCTCAAATTGAAGCACTGAAGCCTATGCATTTTCTTCAAGCTTCGGAAAAAGGAGAAAACTTTTATATTTCACGGACTGGCTATACGGGAGCTGGCGGGTATGAAATGTATGCCTCCAATGAGGTCATTATCTCCTTATGGGATCGTTTACTTGAAAAAGGGGCGGTCTATCAAATTCTACCGGCCGGATTGGGCGCTCGAGATACGCTGCGTTTGGAAATGGGTTTTGCGCTTTATGGCCACGAGCTTTCCGATACCATTTATCCCAATGAAACGGTATCTGCATGGACGATAAAATGGGACAAAGCGGACTTTATTGGGAAAGAGAAAATAGAGCAATTAGAAAAAAATCCCTCTAAGCGAAGAGCTTATGGAGTTAAGCTGACAGACCCTGGAATTCCTCGACAAGGCTATGCTGTTCTCAAAGGAGACAAGAAAATCGGCGAGGTTACATCGGGATCTTTTTCTCCCACCTTGAATCAAGCTATCGCCCTTATTTTAGTGGACGCTCCCCTGCAGATCGAAGAAGAGGTTGCTATTCAAATTCGTCAAAACTTATGCCACGCCCACGTGGTTCAATTGCCTTTTGTGAGGAAAAACGCATGAAATTTACAGATTCGCATGAATGGATAGAAATGGAAACTACAGATGTCGCTCGCGTAGGCGTCTCGCAGTATGCTCAAAAAGAATTGGGAGACATTGTCTACATTGAATTGCCTACTGCCGGCAGGCCGCTCAATGCAGGCCAAGAAGCCGCAGTCTTAGAATCGACCAAAGCGGCAGCCGATGTCTATTCTCCTGCAAGCGGGACGATCATAGAGGTCAACGAAAGATTGGCCAATGCGCCTGAGCTTGTCAATCAATCGCCAGAAAAAGAGGGATGGCTGTTTAAAATCCGTCTATCAAATCCGTCCGAATTGGACCTTCTAATGGAACAGAAAGATTATCAAGCCATGTTGAATGGAGCATAAATGGACTTTATTTCGAATCAGGAACCGCAAATTCAAGAGATGCTAAAAGCCATTGGCATAAGCTGCATTGACGAGCTTTTTCGAGCCATTCCTTCTTCCCTGATTTTGAAAAAGCCTTTTGTAGAAGATGGTTTGTCTGAATATGAAGGCATCCGCTTAATGGAAAGGTTGGCAGCTCAAAATACATTTCCCTCTTTCGAGAATTATTTGGGTGCCGGAGCCTATGAGCATCATGTTCCCGCTATTGTGGGAGCAATTTGCAGTAAATCGGAGTTTTTGACGGCTTATACTCCTTATCAGGCCGAAGCCTCTCAAGGTATGCTTCAAATCATTTTTGAATTCCAATCCGCTATTTGCGCGTTGACCGGAATGGACGTTGCCAATGCTTCGGTTTACGATGGAGCATCGGCTTGCGCAGAAGCTTTATTGATGGCTCTTAGGCAGCAAAAAACGCGCCGCAAGGTCCTTGTTGCAGAATCGGTTCATCCTCATTACCGCGGAGTCATTGAACAATATTTGAAAAATCAAGAAGGGGAGATTGCCCTCGTTCCTTTTTATCCAGGAGGCAAGCTGGATAGCGAAGCAGTGAAAAAAGCTTTAGATGAACAGACAGCAGCTATCTTGATCCAATCTCCTAATTTTCTCGGTAATATAGAAGAAGCCAAGCAGGTCTTTGCAATGGCTAAGGAGAAAGGTGCCTTATCTATCCTTTGCGCCGATCCGCTAAGCTATGGGCTTTATGCCTCGGCCGCCGAATTAGGCGCAGATATTGCAGTAGGAGATTGCCAACCGTTAGGACTGTCTTTATCGTATGGAGGCCCCTATGCAGGTTATATGGCTTGTCGCCAGGAATTGATGCGCCAGATGCCGGGGCGCATTGTGGGGGAAACGGTCGATCGGCAAGGAAAACGGGGATTTGTACTGACCCTGCAAGCGAGAGAGCAGCATATCAGGCGTGAAAAGGCAACGTCTAATATCTGTACGAACCAGGCTCTAGCGGCTTTAGCTAGTCTGATTGCCATTTTATGGTATGGCAAAGAAGGGCTGCCGGCCTTGGCCTTAACCAATTATCAGCGGGCAAACTATTTGAAGCAACAATTGACTGAAGTGAAAGGAGCGACAATCTGGAATCGAGGCCAGACTTTCAACGAATTCGTTATTGAATTTAGCCAACCGCTTGATCAGGTATTGGCGCATTTTCGCAAGAAAGGGATAGAGCCCGGCCTTCCTCTTGGACGCTATTTTCCAAGCTTGAGTCATGGCCTATTAGTGGCTGTGACCGAAACAAAGAGTCAAGACCAATTGAATCGCTATGTGCAGGCTGCCAAGGAATTGAATGATTTATGAAAGAGGCGATGTTTGAAATGACCAGAACGATATTTGAGAAAACGCAATCTAAACAGCATGCTTTCAGCCTTCCCAAAAATGAGCAGGCTTTTCAATCTATCCAGCCTTCTCAAGAAGGGCTTCGCCAAACCCCTCTTCCCTTGCCGGAGGTATCGGAAATCGATTTGACCCGCCATTTTGCGGGTTTAGCCAAGCGGAATATGGGCATTGATACCAATTTTTATCCGCTGGGCAGTTGTACCATGAAGCTTAACCCGCGCGTGAATGAGCTGTGTGCTAGCTTGCCAGGATTTACCCGCACACATCCTTTGGCGCCTGACGAGTCTGTCCAAGGCAATTTAGCCCTCATTTACGAGCTTATCGAACTGCTTTGCCAAGTGAGCGGAATGGCAGCCGGATCTTTAGTTCCCAATGCGGGCGCTCAAGGAGAGTTTACGGGCGTCCAGATGATTGCGGCTTATCACCAGCAACGAGGCGATTCGGAGAGAGTCGAACTGCTTATTCCCGATAATGCCCATGGGACGAATCCGGCGACTGCGACAATGGCCGGCTTTAAGACCATTCCCATCCGCACCAATGCGCAAGGGGATCTAGATATTGAACATTTAAAGAGCGCGGTATCGTCCAAAACGGCTGGCCTGATGCTGACAAATCCCAATACGCTTGGTCTTTTTAGCTCGGTCATCAATGAAATCGCTGATATTGTCCATGGAGCGGGCGGATTTCTATATTATGACGGCGCCAATCTCAATTCCATTTTGAATATTGCTAAGCCAGGAGAGATGGGATTTGATGTCATGCACATCAACTTGCATAAGACATTTTCCACCCCGCATGGAGGAGGAGGGCCAGGATCAGGGCCTGTCTTATGCAATGATCGACTTAAGCCCTTTTTGCCGGTTCCAAGAGTAGAAAGAGATGAAAAAGGATACCATATGCAATGGAACAGTCCGACAAGCATTGGACAAATCGCTTCTTTTCATGGGAACTTTGCCATTTACCTTAGGGCCTATTTATATGCCAAATTACATGGGCAAGCTGGCTTAAGGCGTATTGCTGAAGTGGCAGTATTAAATGCCAATTACTTAAAGCACAAAATCTCGTCCTTGCTGACAGTGCCTTTTCCGCAGTTTTGCATGCATGAGTTTGTTGTGCAAGCAGATAACTACTTGGATAAGGGCATTAGGGCGCTTGATATTGCCAAACGGCTTTTGGATTATGGCGTGCATGCCCCGACAGTCTATTTTCCTTTAATTATTAAAGAGTGCATGCTGATTGAGCCAACGGAAAGCGAATCGAAAGAGACATTAGATCAATTTGTGCGCATTCTCGAGGCAATCATAAAAGAAATCGGGCAAGATCCGAATATCTTAAAGAATGCACCCCATCAGATGCCTGTTTCCCGTCTTGATGAAGTGCAGGCAGCAAAAAATCCGATTTTAAAGCATCTGACAAGAAACTAAAGGCCTCTTCTCCCTAGCGGCTTTATTCTTGGCTGCGTCTGTACGCGTTTGATAAATAGGCGCAAAAAGACATCCTATTTCTTCATCGAAGGATTGATCTTAATTAAATTTGCAAAAGGTAAAGATAACTTAAGATTTTTCTAAACCTGAGAGGTTTGTCAGTTTACAGCCTCAAAAAAAACTCTTGCTTGGGCATCATTGACACGTTTGAATAAATTAAAAAGCCGCTCGAACGCCTCTTCTGCTTGCTTGATATTTTCCCGATATTCTTGAATAAGGCCATCCCGTGTTCTATATACATGATCGTATATGTACAATTCAGTATTGGTTAATTGGGCAAGACTGGATGAATTCTGGTTAAGAAAGCCAGACAAAATAAAAAGATTTTGTGCCTTGTTGAATCCCTGTGTGAAACGTGCCCTGCAATGCACATATTGACCCAAAGCAGATTCAATGACATGGAAATAGCGATTATAGGCTGCTATTTTTTTTTGAATGAGTGTTTGCTGCAGGTCTTGGCAAATAAATTTCCATTCCAAAGCCAGCTTTTTGTCTCTAAGGCGCATGCGCCCTTCTGCCAATTCGGTTTCGAAAACAATTAAACCGATGCATTTATTTTGTCTAGAAAAGGGGGGATGGAAGCTGATAGGCTTGTTAAGTTGAAATGAGCCGGTTAAGGCCATATTGCCTATACGCATGATGCCTTCCTTTTTAACTTGAATTTTGAGGGTCTATTACCGTTTTAAATGGCTTTTTCTCTTAAACATGCTCTTGCTAATGGGACAACCCCTTGGGCCTCAAGGAGGCTTTAAATGGGATGTATGCCTAATATGCCCTCTAAGAGGTTCATAGACAAAATGGCGATTCGATTTTAAAGCATCCGGCAAAATCTAAAAAGGTTTTTTCGCCTGGTTTTATTCTTTGCTACGTGTCATGTAGAAGTACTTGATAAACATGCGCACGAGATAAATGCATAAGGACATGCAGGCGAAGATGAATAGACCCAAATAAATAAATTCGGTTGGATGGGCATAGAATAGAAAGAAGAGATTCAAACTGCTCTGTGAATCAATCAAGTAAGCGCTTAAAAGGACAATTAAAAAATAGAAACTAAAAAAAAGGCTTCCAAGCCCGATTGTCATCCACATTTTTTGCTTAAATCCCTTAAGTAAGGGATGGAGGGAAAATTTCTTGTCTCTGATCAACTTGAGAAAATACTTTCCACTATAAAAAATCATCCAGCCTACTAAAAGAAGGCTTAAGATCATGCCTGCCAATTGGAAAAGTGCTACATAACTTTCAGTCATTGCTTTCTCATTCGATTAAGAAAAAAATATTGAATTTTCTCCTTCATTTATATACATAACTTAGGCATTTTAGGATGCTGCTAATAGCTTGGCCTTCGTATTTCCTCTTATTTATAAGAAGAAATATCACCTATCACCTTGAATCTAGGTTATTAGCAATTCGACGACACCCTCTTAGCGGATTTGCAAAGTCAATCAATTTTATAATTTTTGGGAAGAATGAAAAAGCTTTTTTTCTTATGCTTTCTATGGATATTGCCATTAATGGCAGAAATTAAGATAGGCGTTATTGGGGATTCCATCAGTTCTTCGGAAAATAAAGAGCAGGGGATTACTTATATTAACCTTTTGGCAAGCTATCTGCAGGCCGATGGTTATTCAGTCCGCATGATTAATGATAGCTTTGCGGCTTCGAGAACCGATTCTGCCCTATTACGCCTGGAAAATATGATTCAAACGGATAAGCCGAATATCCTGATTATTACATTGGGAGTAGCTGATTATGTGTTTAATTGCCCTCATAGGCAAATTAGAGATAATCTTAGTGCTACTATTAAATATGCCTTGAATGAGAAAATTGAAGTCATGCTAGGCATTGTTGATCCCTTTTATTTAGACGGGATATTGAATCGAGGAAAAGACTTCTACTCCCTTTATTTTAAGGAAATTTTTACAGGCTTGGCTGAGGCTTATCCCATTACCGCCTTTCCCTTTTTTACTTTTCAAATTGCAGGCGATCCTTACTACCATCTAGGCGATTTCATTCATCCCAACCTAGAAGGCCACAAGGTTATTGCCAATACGATTCGTTTTAAGATTAAAGCAATCCTGGATCGCATCCAGAAAAATGAAATGCCCTCATCCGCTTCCAATTCAATGGATCACCTATCAAACCATCGTGCGATCAACGAATCAGCGGGGCTTTCAAGGAAGTCGCTCATTCATTATGGTTAAGTCATGAGACGATCGGAAAGGTAATCTAAATTGCCATTAATAAAGCCCCACATAGCTCCTCCGCAAATAATGAAAGCTGTATTTTTTAGTAACGCGGCATTAATTCCGAAAGGAAGGGCGGAAGCGAGGAATTTCTCTTGTTCCGAAAAAAGGCCATCAGAACAGCTTTGACCAAAGAGAGTGGAATTTGTTTGAAAAAAGGATTGACTGATGGATACGGTCAAATAGGCTGTTCCCAATAAAGCACCTTGTATGGTGCTGTGCCTGATTTGCTGCCAGTAGTTTAAAATTTTAAACTTTTTTCTGCAAAGGGGGCAAATGGGGTTGTGCAATTCCCATTGCTTAATACAGCTTTCATGATAGAGATGGTGGCAAGTAATCTCAATGCGTTTTTTTTGAAAGGTTTCGGCGAATGATTCTTGGCAAATGGTGCAAGTGTCTTGACTGTCTGATCTTTTTTCAATTGCTGAAAAATTCATAAATAACTCGGCATATTTGGACAGAAGAAAGGATTAGCTTCATAAACATTGTGTTTTTTTCATTCATTTATGGCAATCGGAAAGCCAAAGCCTGAGAGATAAGCGCTTCTTTTTGGTTTTTATGTAAAAAAAAATGTTAATAAGCCAGAATGCGGCTTTCTGACTGCCAATCTTATCTTAGGTTATATATCCATGCGCGCGGCCTTATTTGATTTAAAGGATTTGATTTGCTCGATAGGGAAATGGGGGTTCCTGAGCTTGTTAGTGTTAGGGTGCTGTCCTAAAGATCCTTCTTGCCGTGGAGCGACATCGCTTTCTCCAGGCTATTTCTGGAAGCCAACAGAAGATTATTATCGGCTTCCTTGCGATTATGATTTAAGCCAAGACGAAGATTTACGCGCGGCAATAGAGCAAATCCAGAAGCATCGCGTAGAAGTGGCAGATTTAATCGATGTTGCTTTGCAAAACAATCCCACGACTCAAATGACCTGGGCCAATGCGCGTGCGGCCGCCTTTGGGGTCGAAATAGCTAAAAGTGCACTTTATCCAAGCATTATATTAAATGAAGACCTCAACTATACCAGTGCACAATTGGACGATGGGCCGCCTGATGTCATCAGCGCCACCTCTGCAACTGGAACAGCGGCCGCAACGACAGCAGCGACAACTGCGGGAGCGGCAGGATCTCCTCCTAATCAAGTCAATCTCTTAAATGCTGTTTCACGATCTAAGGCAATTCGTGCACAGGTGCTTAATAACGGTCAAGGAAACGCACAAACAGGAGTTACGGGCACGGGAGCTGGCGCAGGAGGCACAACTACAGCTGCAGTTGCAACGGCAACTACGTTTACTCCTCCTACTGGCACAACTAAAACCTTGACGAGTGATTTGACTGTTTCTTATTTACTGCTTGATTTTGGAGGAAGGGAGGCATCTATTGAAGCGGCGAAACAAGCATTATACAATAGCAACTGGACGCATAACCGCCAAGTCCAACAGGTCATTTTATCCGTTTTACAGAATTATTATACGTACAAGGGGTTAGACGCTTTGTTAAAAGCCCGGCAGAGCGATCTTAAGAATGCGCAAGAAAACTATGAATCAGCCAAGGCTTTATTTGATGCCGGAATACGCACAATTGTCGATGTGCTTCAAGCTCAGTCAGATTTGATTAATATTGAACTTAGCATCGTCCAGATAGAAGGGCAAAAAGAAGTTGCCTATGGGAATTTAGCAAATGCTTTGGGCCTTCCGGCCGATACCCGCTTTAACACGCCGGATATTCCCAAAGATTTACCCTTAGATGTTGTTTCGGCTAATGTCAACCAATTGATCGATCAGGCGATGAAGCGCAGGCCTGATCTAGCGGCTGCCTATGCCTTGCATGAGCAACGTAAAAAAGAAGTGATAGTGGCCCGCTCATCCGGACTTCCCACTCTGGGATCATTGATCAATTTAGAAGAAAACAATGATTTAATGAATCCCAGCTTCAATAATCATAGCTTATCAGCTAGCTTGATCGTAAGTGCGCCCTTGTTCAATGGATTTTACTATATGAACTTAGAGCGGCAGGCGAAAGAAGTGCTTAGGGGAGCGTGTGCCAATCTGCGCAATGTGGAGATTGGAGTGACGTTAGATGTTGTGACAAGCTACTATAACTTTAAAACAGCAGTAAAAAGCGTCAAA
Source organism: Candidatus Protochlamydia phocaeensis (assembly GCF_001545115.1). Classification (NCBI taxonomy): domain Bacteria; kingdom Pseudomonadati; phylum Chlamydiota; class Chlamydiia; order Parachlamydiales; family Parachlamydiaceae; genus Candidatus Protochlamydia; species Candidatus Protochlamydia phocaeensis. The sequence goes on along the minus strand of NZ_FCNU01000021.1, from coordinate 73,065 downwards.
TTTAGCCAGGAATATCTCAAGTACAGTCAGGAATCTTATGAAGCCGCTTTCATTACTTACCGAGAAGGAATTAGCACGATCCTAGATTTGCTGAATGCTCAACGTTCGCTTGCCAATGCGAAAGCGCAGTTGATCCAAGCGCGTACCAATTGGGCTATTGCCTTATCGAATATTTCTTTTGCGGTGGGAACGCTTGGAACAGGCGAAGAGATCAAGCCTTTGAAGCAAAAAATAAAATAGTTATAAGGAGCTTATGTCAAAAGCTTTTTCCCCTGTTTATCTTCTATTTTGCGGCATGCTGGTCCTTGCCGGCTGCAAAAAAGAGGCAACTCCTTCAGCACCTGCTTTTGAGCGTCCCTTGCCGGTCGCTGTGGGGCAGGTGATGAAACAAGATGTGCCTGTTTATATCGAAGCCATCGGCAATGTGTCTGCTTTTAATAGCGTCGAGATCAGGCCGCAAGTCGTAGGCCGGATCATTGATATCCGCATTAAAGGAGGAGATGATGTCCAAGCGGGCACTGTTCTTTATCGCATCGATCCCGTGCCTTATCAATTAGCCTTGGAAAAAGCCAAAGCGACTTTAGTCCGAGATGAAGCCGAGCTTGAATTTGCCCGCCACAAAGTTGAGCGGTATTCCACTTTGCTTAAAGGCAATTACGTTTCTAAACTCAGCATAGAGGAATATAAACGCGATGTAAATGCATTGGAAGGGCAAGTATTAATTGATAAGGCCGATATAGGAGCGGCGCAAAATAATTTAAACTATTGTACGATTTTATCGCCGATCGAAGGCAGAGTGAGTTTGCAGAAAATCGATTTGGGCAATGTCGTCTCGCCAAACGACCCTTTGCCTTTGGCAACCATTTTACAGGTCTCTCCTGTCTATATCAATTTTTCTATTTCTCAAAAAGAATTTGAAGATTTAAAACCGATTTTGGCTGAAGGAAAGCGCCAATTCCAAGCTGTATTGCCTCATTGCCTTAAAGAATTCGAAGGCGAAGTATTTGCCTTTAACAATCAAATCGATCCGCAGACGGGAACACTTCAAATCAAGGGGATTATTTCCAATAGAGATAAAGTGTTATGGCCAGGAGAATTTGTCCGGGTCCGCCTTTACATTAAGACTAAGAAGGATGCCGCTGTGGTCCACGCATCTGCCGTGCAACTGAGCCAAAAAGGAGCCTATGTATATGCATTGAAGCCGGATCAGACAGTCGAGCAGCTCTCTGTTAAAACGGGCGAACAGCTTGGAGACATGATCGTCATTGATGAAGGGCTGAAGCCGGGCGCAATGGTCATTACAGAAGGGCAGATGAATCTTCGGCAGGGAGCAAAAGTGATCGTTACGAATGAGGTGCCTTCAGCAAATAAGGATAGCGGCAATGAATTTATCAGCTCCCTTCATTAAGCGACCGATTATGACCATCTTGATCATGGCGGCCCTCTTCCTAGCGGGCGTTATGGCTTTTAACCACTTGCCTGTCAGCAATCTTCCAGATGTCGACTATCCCACAATTGACGTATCTGTAAGCTTTCCGGGGGCAAGCCCCGAGGCGATGGCTAATACGGTGGCAAGCCCTCTTGAAAAGGAATTCATGACAATTCCTGGCATTGAGGACGTCGCCTCTACCAATACATTGGGCAGCTCGAGCATCATTCTTCGCTTTTCTTTATCTAAAAGCATGGACTCTGCCGCCCAAGATGTGGAGGCTGCTATTTCGCGTGCTAAGATAAAGCTGCCTCCCGATTTGCCAAACGATCCTTCCTATAAGAAGGTTAACCCTTCCGATACACCTATTATCTACATAGCTTTGACTTCTGATACGATGCCGCTTGCGGATTTATATACGTATGCAAATATATATATTGGCCAGCGCTTATCCATGCTCGATGGAGTGGCTCAAGTGACGACTTATGGCTCGCCTTATGCCATTCGCATACAAGTCAATCCGCATACCCTAGCTAATTTGGGAATTACTTTAGAAGATATCAGCCGCACGATTATCAAAGGCAATCCTTATTTTCCCACAGGCGAGCTGAATGGCCATGTCCGCTCTTCAACAATTATTGCAAAGGGGCAGCTAGAAAAGGCTGGCCATTACGCCCCCCTTATTGTTGCCTATCGCAATCAAGCGCCCGTCCGTATTCAAGACTTAGGGCATGCGATAGATAGCTTGCAAAATGACAAGTTCGCTATGCGTTATGTGGATGCAGAAAAGAACCAACCCACAGTGGTATTAGCTGTGCAGAGGCAGCCGGGAGCAAATACTGTCAAGGTGGCGGAAGAGATCCATCAAACGCTTCCTATTCTGGCGGCAGACTTGCCAGCCTCTGTCCAGTTGAAGATCGTGTTTGATAAGTCGGAATCAATTAAGCAATCTGTCGAAGAGGTTGAGCTAACGCTTATCGTTGCCTTGGCTTTGGTCGTTTTAGTGATTTTCTTTTACTTGGGCAAAGTCGTCGATACACTGATTCCGGCCCTTGTCCTGCCGCTATCAATCTTAGGAACATTTATATTCATGCATTTGCTAGGGTATAGCATTGATAATCTGTCGCTTTTAGCCTTAATATTGGCAGTGGGATTTATTATCGACGATGCCATTGTGGTTCTTGAAAATATTGTTCGCAGGGTGGAAAAAGGAGAAGATCCATGGCATGCCTCTTTAGAGGGAGCTAAGCAAATCGGATTTACCATCTTATCCATGACGCTATCATTGATAGCCGTCTTTATTCCCATGATTTTTATGGGAGGCTTGATCGGGAAGATTTTTCAAGAATTTGCCATCACGCTGGTCATTGTGACCTTCTTCTCAGGCTTGCTATCTTTGACTTTAACTCCTATGCTTTGCAGCCGCTTGATTCAAAGAAGGCAAGATGCGCAACTAAACTGGATTGAAAAGCTGTCTTTTAAATTAAATCATGCATTGATTGCTTTATATAAACGGTGCTTGCAGGGGATGTTTCGCTATCGTTGGTTTGCCCTTCTATTGGGAGTCCTTAGCATAGCGGCCAGCGGCTATTACTTTTATCAGCTGCCAAAAGATTTCATTCCTGACGACGACATGGGTTTTATTATTGCTTATACGCAATCTGAAGAAGGAACGTCTCCTAGCCGCATGATTGGCTACCAGGAAAAAGTATTGGAAACCATCAAATCCGATCCGGGCGTCGATAACTTAGTTTCCATTGCTGCTTATCCACAATATCGCAATGGCATTATGTTCATCCGGTTAAAACCCAAGGGAGAGCGGCCTCCAATCAATCAAATTATCCAACGGCTTTATGGAAAGCTGCTATTCATTCCCGGCATTAATACCTATTTGAAAAACGTTCCTTTAATTGATCTATCAGTGGGAACAGAATCAAAAGCAAGTTATCAATATACTCTTCAAGGATTGCATGAGCAGGCTCTTTATCAGGCAACTGAGAAATTATTGGAAAAAATGCAAACGATGCCTATCTTTCAATCAGTCTCAAGCAATTTGGAAATAAAAAGCCCTCAATTGCATGTCCATGTATTGCGCGATCAAGCCTCTAGCTTAGGCGTGTCGGCAGAATCCATTGAAACAGCCCTACAGCTTGCTTATACAGGCGGACGGGTATCAAGGATTCAAACCCCGCTAGATCAATATGATGTGATCTTAGAATTAGAGCCCCACTTTCAAAAGCAGGCAGGAGCCTTATCTGACATTTATGTACGCTCGTATAATACAGGTCAATTGGTTCCTTTGAATGCCGTCGCCAAATGGGAAGAGATCATTGGACCCGCCAGCATTAACCATATTAATCAGTTTCCTGCCACGACGATTTCCTTTAACCTTGCTCCAGGCATTCCCTTAGGTGAAGCGCTTGAGCGGCTCCGCCAAACTGCCAAAGAAATCTTGCCCTCGTCCGTAACAGGACAAGTGAAAGGGACGGCAGAGACATTTGAAGAGTCTATTCAAAATACCTCTGTTTTATTGCTCATTGCTGTTTTGGCCATTTACATTGTATTGGGCATTCTCTATGAAAGCTTTATTCATCCCTTGACTATTTTATCGACACTTCCTCCTGCTACTTTAGGCGGCTTGCTCACTTTGGCTTATTTTGGGCTGCCGCTTTCTCTTTATGCTTATTTAGGCATGATCCTCTTAATTGGAATTGTCAAAAAAAACGGCATTATGATGGTTGACTATGCCCTGGAAAACGAAAGGATCCTGCGTTTATCTCCTCAAGAAGCGATGATGGAAGCCTGCCTTGCCCGCTCCCGGCCTATTATGATGACAACCATCACCGCCATTATGGGTGCCGTTCCCTTGGCTTTGGCTATTGGATCCGGAGCAGAGGCCAGGCGTCCTCTTGGACTTGTCATCATTGGCGGCTTACTTTTCTCGCAGCTCATCACGCTGTTTGTGACACCCGTCATCTACTTATATTTGGCTCGCTTTAATGCCAAAATGGGTTTAACCGCTCCCGTTTCTGTTCAAGCCGGATCCCATCCTTGAATAACTTGATGTTGATTTTTTTGCCCTTTCGCCTGCATTAAAGCCTAAAGCCTTGGAGATGATAAATGGCAAGCAGGTCATTATTGGAAAAATATGGACCGCCTTGCCATTTTTCATCTGCAAGAGCTTTCCCGCCAGTCCAAAGGGCAAAAGCTCAAAATTTCAGGTTAATAGGCAAGGATTTTGAAAAAAAATAAAATGATTGGCTTATTTACGTGTAAGGATAGAAGAAGTTTTTAACAGTGTTTAATACGGCGATTAATTTAGCTTTTCTGTTTTCTGGCTTGTTCTCTACTGCTTTCAGCTCAATGGTAGATAATTTAAGAAAGGAAAAAGACTGAATTTTAGAGCTTTCGCAAAAAAGATAGTGGGGAGAAAAACTCGCAGGTTTAGGAATGGTGGTAAGGCACACTGCTTGATGATAGTCCCACACTTGAATGACGCCTGTTCTTAAAAGAATGGTAAGCTTGTCCTTATCCCAAGATAAATCGCTGATAGGATTGATTGCGCGTTGAAAATCCTCTATTTTGATTGTTTGAAAGCAGATTTGATTTTGTAAATTGTGAATATGAACAACTCCGGCTTGATCTGCACTGGCAGCAAAAAGGGAAAGAGCTTGAAGGGCAATAATGCCGGCATGATGGGTTTTAATCGTTTGATGGGAGAAGCCTTCCTCCTTCCGCTGCCATAGAATTAAGGTGTTATCAAAGGATCCACTGATAAAGCGCTGTGAGTCAATAAAGTCTAGGCAACTAACGGCCTTTGTATGTTCTTTTAATTGATAAAGGCTTTTATCGCTTAGGAGAGACCAAATGCGGATGGAGTGATCGCCTGAGCCGCTGTAAATCAACTCTCCCTGTGCTCTTAAGGCTGTAATCGGGCCTGTATGTTCTATCCATTGGCGTTTAAATTTTCCCTTAGAATCGTAAACGAAGATTTTTCCGCTAGCCATTCCCAATGCTATAAAAGAGGGACGGACTAAAATATGATGAATTTCATTGGCATTAAAGCGGCGCGGAAAAGCCTCTAATTTGACTTCTCTGGACAGATTAGCTGAGGGAATTAACGCTTTAAGGCTCGCTTGAGCAACATGAACAAAAAAGCCTCTCGAGTTAGGGCGGCGGCTTAATTGAGAGGTGGAGACAAAGGTGTCCCCTCCTTCCTTGTAAAGAATAAGCTCTTGCTGATTAGATAAGAAAATTTGTTCAAGCTTAAAGTCCTGGACAGAGCTTATAGCTGGCAGCTGAATTCTCTTTGAAAGGCTATGCGCGAGCTTAAAGGTCTGCTGCCAACTAGCTCCCGGAGAAGGGGAATGAGCCAGAATTTGAAAGGCAATGGGATAATAATATTGATAACTTGTCTTCCAATACGATTCATTCTGAATGAGCGTATAATACTGTTTGCAAGTTTTACCTAAATTCCAAGCCTCCTTGGGAGGTAAGTAAGAAATCATATTTAGCCCGACTTCAGCGGGGATGGTAGCTAGCGACATAGGAGCATCCTCCCTTTCTTATTTAATGGCATAGCAGGCAAGATCGGCAAAAGATAGATTAATGACGGGATAAAGAGCTTCATTTTGCCATCCTTTTAAATCAAAATGCCACCATTCAAAAGCAAAAGGCTCAAACTCTTCTTTTTTCATTGCTGCCTGCAGAAGCGACCGATTTTGGCATGCCCCGGCAGAAATGGATTTAGAATGGCTATGTGCTTGTTCTGTAAAATCGTCAAAGCCTGTAGGCATTTCCAGCTCATTCCCTTGGCTATCGACAAGCGTGACATCAACGGCCGTTCCTCTTGCGTGGCGAGCCCGATTTTTAGATGGATTAGAAACAAACCTTTCATCCTGCACAATGTCCCACATTTTTTGCTGAACGCAAAGAGGGCGATAGCCATCGAAAATTTTTAAGCCGAGTCCTTGCTTTTCTAGGGACAATTGGACGCGATTTAAGGCTGAAGCCGTATGGAAATGAACCACGCAAAAAGGAAAAGGATATAGGCTTTGATTGGTAAAATTATTTGGCGTTGCATAGACAATATCAAGCTTGATTTTGGAATTGACTTGTCTGATATCCACTAACGAAGGCCGTTGCATAAGATCCCTAAATATAAGATCCCTAAATAATTATGCCTATTCTTTTGCCCGTGTGGGAGCGCCTTGAATGGGCGAATCGCCGGGCATTGTTGTGTCCTTGATGGGAAAAAGCTGTTCCGGTCCTGCTTCCGGTAAAGAAGGAGCAGCAAGCTTGATGCCTGTAAATCCCATAAAGGCCATGGACATCAATCCCGACATGATAAACGTAATTCCCATCCCTCTTAAGGCGGGTACAACATTGGAAACGGCAATTTTTTCCCGGATCGCCGCAATCAGGGCAATGGCCAGCCACCAGCCCACTGCTGATCCAAATACATAAATTAAATTGGGAACAAAGGGATAATCACGTGTGACGGCAAATAAGCAAGCTCCTAAGATAGCGCAATTGACGGCGATCAAGGGAAGGTAAAGCCCCAAGGACATATAAAGTGCAGGAGAGAGCTTTTCAATGATGATTTCAAGAATTTGCGTGAAGCCGGCAATCACAGAAATAAAGAGTAGGAATTCTAAAAATCCTAGGTTGATTTGAGAAGCCTGTATGCCAAATATATCCAGCCAGGACAAAGCTCCGGGACCTGTGACAAAGCGGTGGACAAACCAATTTAACACTCCAGAGACGGTCAAAACAAAGACGACGGCCACTCCCAATCCGTTGGCTGTTTTAAGCTTATTGGAACAGGCTAAATAGGTACACATGCCGAGAAAGTTGACAAGCAGAAAGTTTTCAATAAAAACGGCCTGGATCAACAGTCCCAAAAGATTTAACGCGCTATAGCCACCCATCCACATAAAAGCTCCTTTCGCTATCCATTCAAAACATGATTAAGCATTTCCCTGCATTTTTCTGGAAAGATAAATAAGGCCGCCGATAATAAAAAAAGCCGCCGGCGGGCTGACCATCAAGACAAAGTTATCGTAGGCATCCGGATGCTCTGCCGTTGCATACCAGGAGAGGGGAATGACCTGATAGCCAAATAGTTGTCCAAATCCGAAAAGCTCACGAATAAAAGCGACGATAAATAGAACAATGGCATATCCCATTCCCGCTCCTAGCCCATCTAAAAAAGCAGGCAGCGGCTCGACATTTTTTGCCATTCCTTCCGTTCGCCCCATAACGATGCAGTTGGTGATAATGAGCCCGACAAACACGCTAAGGACTTTGGAAATGCTGAAAAAATAAGCCTGCAAAAATTGATCGATGATGATCACAAAAACAGAAATGATGGCAAGCTGGGCAATCATGCGGACGCTGTCAGGCGTAATTTTTCGCAAAAGCGAAACAAATAAAGAAGAAAAAGCGGTCACAAAGGAAACGGAAAGTCCCATTGTAATGGCCACGCTCAAACGATTGGTGATGGCAAGCGCGGAGCAAATTCCCAAAACGGCCACAAGCACTTGGTTGCCTGTCCATAGCTGAGAAGTAAAATAAGTCGATACAGGAGGTTTAGATTGGCTCATCGCTTTACCTCTTTGTTTGAGAATTTTCAAGTTCATCATGTGCACGGATTAAGAAAGGCCGATAGGCCGCTAGCACATCTTTATAGGCATTAGTGACTCCATTGCCTGTTAAAGTGGCTCCTGCCATGCCATCTACTGCACTCAAGGCTTTAGGAGAGTTGCCAAGGACTTCATTGACTTTTCCTTTGACAACTGTAATGCCTAAAGAAGCTGTCTTGAAATCGGTTTTTCCTCCGCCGCTTTCTTGGAAAATATGTTTGCCAGGAAATTGGCTTTGCCAGTCGGGTTCAGCAATATTGGCTCCCAAGCCTGGCGTTTCTTTTTGATCGTACCAGGAAATGCCAATGACTGTATTTCCATCAGGCTTAATCGCTAAATAACCATAGATAGCATCCCACAAACCCATGCCGTTGATGGGAATGACGTAGCCTTCAATGGCTTTTTCTTTTTCCTCTTTTTTTCCTGCTTGAGGATTGGGATAGATTTTGTAGATCAGTTTTAACGGCTCGCGGTAATAGCCTGTTTTGCGAAAGTCGGACACATATTTCTGCTCGTCTATTCCTGCCTGCTGGAAAGTCGTTGGCTCGCCTGAATCATTGACTAGAAAGGAGCTGATGCGCGTACGGTAAACGTCTAAGATTTGGTCTCCGCTCGGAATAATTTTTTCCTCGGATGGCTCTAAAACTCCTCCTTTGGTGAATTTAGCCGGGACAAACTGGCCTTGCTTGTCTTGGATGAGGAAATAGCCATAAGGACTGATGATGCGCGCAGCAATGAGCATTTGTTTGCTTCGGTCTAATTCTTTGGCCATTTCTTGAGGCTTTTGCAGAGCGCTCGCTAAAACGGAAAGAATAAGCGCGCAAATGAGGCTCAAGATGACCATAAAAAGCAGGGTGTACTGATTTTGGCTAATTCTAAAGGCGCGTTTAGGCTCTTGCACGGCGCATGCTCCTCTTTCTATAGTAATGAACGACATAGTAATCGATTAACGGCGCAAATACATTTGCCATTAAGATCGCTAGCATGACTCCTTCCGGATAAGCGGGATTAATATCCCTAATGACAATTGTGACAACCCCTGCTAAAGCCCCATAGATCCATCTTGAAAGCTTCATGGCAGGAGAGGACACTGGATCGGTTGCCATGAAGACAATTCCAAAAGCCAATCCTCCTAAAAGAAGATGCTTATAGGCCGGAAATCCCAAAACGGCCGGATTCCACGCCCCTCCGTCAGATCCAAAAAAATGCGCCCCCGTCTGAAATAAGAGAGCGGTTAAAAAAGCTCCCAATGCCATCCCTGCCATAGTCCGCCAAGAACCGACACCTGTCCAAATTAAAAAAAGCGCTCCGATTAGACAGGCTAAAACAGACGTTTCGCCCATGCAGCCGAGCTTATCTCCTAAAAAGAAATTCCAGTCTCCATTATGCCCTAGTCCATAGTTCAAGGATGCAAAGTGATAAGCATCCTCATAATTGCTTGGGGCCAGCCCCAATCCTCCTTCGGCTAAGGGAGCGGTTACGAATTGCTTGAGCTGTTCGGGTTCCATTTGAGTAAGAGTGGCCTGGTGATGCCCAGTTTCGTTCCAATGATTGAAATGCTTTTCAATGGCTGGATAAGTGTTGACATGCGATCCTAAATTGTTAGTGGCGATGGCATCCACGTGAATCCGTTTAATGTCCTGATTGATATTGAAGCGGGCAAGATGCGTGGCTTGGCTGTAGCCGTCTAATGCATTCGTATGCGCCTCTTGATTCATCTTCAATAGGCTTTCACGGACTTGCGTCGGATTTGTTCCTACCCATACATCGCCCGACATTTTTCCTGGAAAAGTAAAGAATAGGAAAGCCCGGCAGGCTAAAGCTGGGTTGACAATATTCATACCCGAGCCTCCGAATACTTCTTTCCCTAAAATAACGCCGGCAGCAACTCCGACAGCAACCATCCAATAAGGAATAGTTGGAGGAAGAATGAGTGCATAGAGAATGCCCGTTACAAGAAATCCCTCTCCAATTTCATGGCCTCGTACAATGGCAAATAGGGCCTCGCACAAACCTCCTACGGCATAAGCAATAATGACGACAGGAATAAGAGCGATGAAGCCTTCTTTAAGGATGGATAAGTAGCGGTTCTCTTTAAAGGCGAAATCGAAATATCCCTGCAGCGTATTGGCACCCGCCAAATATTCATCCATCAACTTATAATCGCCGCTTGTGTAAACGAAATTTTGCAGTCCCGTATTCCAAATAGCCATGAAAATACAAGGGACCAATGCTAATACAACAAGGAGCATCCAACGCTTGATATCCACTGCATCGCGGATATGCGGACTTCTTTTGGTATTGATGGGCGCTTCATATAAAAATGTATCGGTCGCTTCAATGAGTGGACGTATTTTATGGAAAATTTTTCCTTTTTCCGTCAAAGATAGCTGATAATCTAGCAGTCTTCTTAACATGCTTTTACCATTTTAATTTTGCTCAATCAGGTTAAGATGAATAAGAAGGCTAGAAGAATAATTCAGGCTAAAAAATTAAGATGTGCCGACGGGTAGGCAGCAAATCTATTCGAATGAGGGATCAAGCGACGAAAAAACAGACCAAAAGGCTTTCTTAACGTGATTTTCAATCGCTTTTTAATCTGAAGATAGCTCTCTAGCCTTCTATCCCAATATCTTCATTTAATTGGTGTCAGGCTATCAAATTCAAATGATCTTGCAAATAAAAAAATTCATTCTTTAATAGGCAGAATTTGATAGTGAACAAAAGGGGAAGTGGATGTATAGGGAAAAGGGCAGACAACTCGATACGGAAGGCCATTGCTGACATTGTAGACGAAGTAAATTAAGGTATCTTGCTCAACTTTAGGCTCATGCATAACCGATACATCAAAGATTTTATAATCCGTCAGCCGATATTCAAAAATGTCAGCCGGATATTTTTTTTCCATTTCCACTTGTTCGATATAGCGCTTCTGGTAGGCAGGAACCGAATCGATATATTGAAAAAGCAATCCTTTCCAAAAGAAATTGGAAATTTGAGCAAATTCTTTGATATACAAAGGATTAGATAGCTCGGGAAGTTGGTTGACCAAGAACCATAAATGATTGAACGTCTGATTTTGAAAGTCAACTAAGGGGGTTTGCTGTTTGAGGGATAAATACACGACATGGGGGCCGATTGAAAGTTCTTTGACGGGCACTTTAATATCCATATATAACCGCCTTTAAGAATTAGAGAGATAAATGCTAGGGCGTGCCTTCAATTAGCTAATGAACCCTGTCCGAATTCTTTTTTCCCTGAAGAAAACACCTTCAAACCCAAGCCATTGACTAATTGACGATGCGTCCCAGCATTCATCATCTTTAATCAGATGGCTAATATGACACAGTCTTAATCCGAGCTTTGTTAAAGTTAAATGTAGGGTATTAAAAATTTCATTTCATAACAAGGAATATTGATTTATCCCTATTCTGCGTTCGATTTTGAATGGAAATCAAAGAATAGGAATAACGCGATCTTCTATGAAAACACTCCAAAAGAAACCGCCTTGCCGCTATTGTATATATCAAGCTTTATTGATATTAATCACTAGTAGTGGCTTGCAATGATAAAAAAAATCTGCTTGATCAGTTTTGTAGGTATTTTTGCCCTGGCAGTTTTTTTTCAAAATTCTCTGCGCACATCTATTTTTAAATGGATCATTCAGTCTTATCTTTCCCAGCATTTTGGCAGCCAGCTAGTTTATCGGGATATGTATTTCAAAGAGGGGCGCCTCGTCATTGAATATCCCCGTTTTGACTCTTCGCAGGCTTTTTTGGCTAAGCAAATTGATATTGCTTATGAGGTTTATTTTTGGGAGCGCCAGCTTGATCTTTCCTTAGCAATAGATCAGCCTAGTTGGAAGATCGGCGATATGAGTGAAGTCACGTGGGCAAAATGGCAGGATTTATTAAGTCCGCAAGAAACGTGGTTTTATGTCCATCCAAGCATCCAAATTAAAAATGGCATGCTCAATTGGGCTTCTTCTCCTCAATTCCACCCTCACGCTCTTTTATTGAATGCCAATATTAATAGCGGTTCGGGAGGATATCTCCAAGCTTATTTAAATGGGCAATCATCCAATGAAAATTACTTTTTAATTCAGGCCTCCAGCCAACCCCATGCGATGGAATTGAGCTTAGAGTGCAGAAAAGTAGATTGCCTTCCCTTGGCCGAATTGATAAAAATAGCGCTTCCTTCCCTAGAGCCTTGTCAAATAGCTTCGGGGCAGATAGATGGGCATATTAAAGCTGTTTTTCCTCTGGATCATCGCCCTTATTTAGATGGAGAGCTGCTGATTGAAGATTTAAATTTTGTGCATAGCCAAATCTATTTGACCGGTTCAGTGGGAGAAGCCCGTTTAAAGCTGGCAAAAAATGCCGGGTTTGACCCTTCCTCCGAGCTTTCTTCAACAACTGTTGGAGAGCTGGCTCTTTTAAAGCCGGCCGCTCTGGCCTATGATCATCCATCCCAAACGAGCTGGAAAATCAATCAGATAGAAGGCTATGCACGCATAGATGGGCTAAGGAAAGCAAAGCTTGATTTTCAAGCGCAAGGCTCTCAGCATGAGTATTGTTCTCAACTTAAACTGCAAGGGGAGGCGCATTTAAATGCCCAGCGCAGCTTAAATTTAGATGTCAATTTGTTTTGCGCTTCGCCTCTTTATTCCGAAGGTAAAATTCATTTGCTTCTCCATCCCATTGCGGAAAATGGCAAACAAATCGAAGTAAAATTGGAAAAGATATCTTACAAGGACTGCAATTTGCTACAGGCTTTCTTTGCTACCTATTGGCCGCAGGCAAAGCTAATCGAGTTGCAGAGGGGCATGCTGGATGCCTTGATAGGACTTCATTTAAATGATCAAGAGATCACGGACCTGCATTTTAGGGATGTAAAGGTTTCCGATTTGGAATTTAAGCTTCCGGCTTTTGAGGCAACTTGCTCGTGTTCGCAAGCAAGCGGGCAAGGGAAAATTAATCTGGCCGAACCCGATATTTGGCGTTCTTTTACTGCTGATCTAGACTTGGATAATGGCTATGTTCAATTGGAAAGCGTCAATTTCAAGCTTCCTCTGACGGCTATTCAGACTCATTTAAAGGTTAATCAGGGAACCATTCCCCATGCTTTAGTTGCCATGGAACTGGCAGGTTTAAAAGGCGTGATGGACATTGAATGGGGAGAGCATAAAGAATTGATCACGCTTAAATTGGACGGGCAAGTCCATGATCTGGCGGAGCTTTTTCCAAGCTGCATGCAAGAGGGGTTGCAAGCCCAATTTAAAGATCACCGTTTAGGCGTCTTGGCAAATGTCAAGCAGAATGGGCAGCAAATAGACATGGTGGGAACCCTTCATATTCAAGAGAGTTCTTCTAAACAAGCCGATCTCATTCATTTCGGATGCGAGCTGAAGCGCATTTCAGAAGGGCTAGCAAACAAGCTGGTTCCTATCGGGTGGTTTTATGCAGGAAACCTCCCCTTAGAAAAATTTGTCTCACCCTTTATCTTCCGGCAAGGCATTCTCCAAATGAGCGGGAGAGGCGAATTTAAGGGGTCTTTCGACCATCAAATGATCTCTGTCAAATATGATGTGAAGAATTTAAAAATTGAAAATGAAGACCTGCTCATTGAGGCACCCCATCTTCAGTCGACGGTTCCCGGAGAATTGATCGGATGGCATCAATTTGACTTAAGTTCTTATTCCCATCAAGGGCTTCTGCCTATTCAAAAAGCCTCTTATTTTGAGAAAAACAGCGGCCTTCATTTCAATGATATCCAAGGGGCAATCTTATTTAAAAATAAAATGCTTCATATCCGTTCTATGGAGGCTTATTGCCAGGATGTATATTTTGCCGGGTGCCTAGACCTCGATTATAGCGATCCGGCCCCGGGCGTCTTTAGCGTGACTATTAAGAGCCCCACGTGCTTTGGAAAAATTTCCCATGTTCAATCCTTGCTTTCCCATCTTCATTCTTCTTCCCCCCTTTATAAAATTCCTTTGGACGGCGACCTGAATGGCCGCAATAAAGGGTTGTTTTTGCATTTTGCCTTTGTGCCTAAAGATTATCAGCTTCAAGCCAATTTCCAGGGGACGATTTCGAATGGCTTTCTACCTGCAGAAAGCGCTGATATGGCTCTCAAAGGGCTGTATATGGATGTGGACTATCACCATGATCGTGAATGCCTAGAATTTACAGACATCCAAGGCTCCCTGCTTATCGGCAAGCCTCGCCGCGTGGAAGAATACACATTTGGAGGCCATCACATCACTTTGCAAGGAATCGAGCGTCAAGACTTGAATATAGACATCTGGATTAAGGACCGCGAAGACGAATTAATGCGCCTTGCCGCTTTTACCGCGGACCGCGAAGAAGGGGTAAAAGACATTATCTTTGATTTAACAACGTCCCACCTAAGCCACATGTATCCAAAAGCGTTGATTTGCCGCGTGAAGGATTGGACAGCGCTGGATGCTTTAAAAGGCGAATTTCAAATTGACCTCGGAGGCGTTATTAAAGACTTGAGGCGTTTTCGCCGCACGGGCTTGCTTTGCTTGTCCCATCAAATGCTGGAAAAATTGAATCAATTAGAGAATGTAGAAGGGATCTTGGAACTTGCTTTGCATTACGATCCGATTGAAGGAAGCTATAGTTATGCCCTTGAAAGCTCTAACATTAAGGCGCAGTCTTCCTTCCTCCACTCTTTTCTCGCAAAAGGCAAAAAACAAGATAAGAGATGGATAATCGATCCTTTGCAGTGGGACCAGCTCACTCTTTTTGCAGATCTGCAACAAATGCCGGACAAATGGAAAATTAATTTCCTAGGATTAAATGACGGAGGGGCTTTGCTCCTTGGTTTGGAAGGCGATCTTTTTCCGGAAGAGGGATATGCCAATGCCAAAGTTAAGCTGGGAGAAGTCAATTTATCCAAGCTGAATGAATGGGAAGCTTTTAAGGAATCAGCCGAAAAGTGGCGGCCGCAGGGCACCCTGCGCCTGTCTGGAGATATGAGAGTGAATTGCCTGCCCATCGCACCTTGGTATTGCATTCAAGCGGATTTGATGGCGGAAACCCAGCAAGTGTCTTGCAAAGATTATGCGTTTAACATCAAACAGCCTTTTCGTTTGCAATTGCAATCGGATAAAAAGGTCCGTGTAGAGAATTTAGAACTGCTACTGGGGGATCGACTTAATCCCCAGGCAAAGCTTTCCATGAATCAGCTCAATTACGATGGCAATCAAAGCTGCCTGGGCTGTCCTTCTTTAGCTTTTACATTTTTCTGCCCGCACCTGAAAGAGCTTGCCGACGCCTTTCAACAGCATTTTCCGGATTTAATCAGCGAGTCTTTTAAGCAGCTTTTCACAACGGTCAAAACGCAAGGGGAGCTGATAGGGACTCTGGCATTTGAAACAGCTCCGCAAAAGTCTTCTTTGAATCTTTCCTTAAATGATGGCATTTATCAATTTAAAAACCGCTCTTGGGATTTAAAAAATTGCCGGTTTGCTATCGCGGACGAGCAATTGTCGTTCTCCGCCCTTTCTTCACATGAAAGATGCTCTTTTCAAATCCAAGGGACAGCTAATTGGCCTGATTGCGACAAGGGCGCATATGTCTTAAATGACCCATTTAATCCTTCTTCTGCGCTTTCTTTTCCTTTAACAATCAACTGGTCCGATCGTTCTAAGGAAGGCTTTCGCATTCAAGCAGTTAAAGGCCTATTTGGCGGGATAAATTGCGACTTGAACGCCTCTTCTGTAAGTGAAGAATCTCCAAATTGGTCAGCTTTGGAAGGGAGCATAGAAGTGGATTTTAACCAAATAGGCCCCTTGTTGACGCCTTCTTTGGCCCAGAAGATTCACGATTTGAAACTTGGCTCCCTCTATACTTTTTCGGGCCATTTTTGGCTTAATTCCAATGAGGATGGCTCTATTTGGGACGCTCTCTTCTTTCAAGGAAAGCTCCTTAGCCGAGATGCGATTTTAAAGGGATATCAATTTGCCTGGCTGGAGTCGGATATGAATTATAGTCCCAAGCATGTCGAATTGCAAAATTTGACGATTCAAGATCCAGCTATTTATCTGACCAGTGCAAAAATGACTGCCGTTGAGGATGAGCGCACGCAAGATTGGTGGCTATTTATCCCGCAGCTTAGCATTAAAAAATTTAGGCCGGCTTTATTAAGAAAAAGTGAGGAAGATATCCCTTCTTCTAAATTTAAAACGCTTTTAATTAAGCGCTTGGATTTCCAGAATTTCTCAGGCAACTTCGCTCATCTTCCTAGCTGGCAAGCGCAAGGGAGCTTGCACTTTCAGAATGCGTCGCGCAAGAATATCTATCATCCCTTATTGGCTATTCCTGCAGAAATTATTTTGCGGCTAGGCCTTGATCCCCATGTCCTAAATCCCGTTACCGGGACGATTTATTTTAATTTGCAAGGAGATCGGTTTTATCTAACAAAATTTAAGGATGTCTATAGTGAAGGCAGAGGATCAAAATTTTATTTAGCCGATAGCCATACACCTTCTTGGATGGATATGGATGGTAATTTGTCTATTCAAATTCGAATGAAGCAATATAATTTGTTTTTTAAATTAGCCGAGCTCTTTACTGTCTCTGTCCAAGGTCATTTGAAAAATCCCAAGTATGCCCTGCAAAAGCATGTCAAAATGCCAAGGAAAGAGCCGCAACCCTCTCTGGTTGGCGATCAAGACTACTAATCGGAATGTGGAGTTTTTTGCCCTTTCGACTGCGTCAAAGCCGTGGAGATAAATAAATGATAAGCGCTTTCACGTCAGTCCAAAGGACAAAAAAACTCCAAACTCAGGTTACTAATCGCTTCTTAAAAACACATGTTTTTATTCATTACAAGAGCAGAGGAAAAATAAGAACGGGAACGGATCTAAAAAATCCTTCAAGCGTCCTGTGTGGCCTGCTCTGCCTTAATCTTTATCAAGGGGCAGGAAGGGTATCTAGTTTTAAATTCACTTGTGCATAAATTATCTAAACCCTCAAAATTGAACGTTTTAACTCGAGTTTTGAGTTTTTAAGCGTCTTTTGGCAAATTGCGGGTACTAAGTCGGAGAAAAAGGACAATGAAAGTCACACAATGGAAAAAAGTCATCTATGGAGGTTTACTGGCCTCATTGCTTCTCTTTGGAGCGGCCCGCCTCTATTATTCTTTAACAGATGACTTTCGTCTGTCTAATATGACTTATCAATTTGATTTTGAAGTTCCTTGGAAGGTTGAGCCTTTAACGGGGGAAGAGCAAAGGGATTTGACTGCCATTCTACAGCAAAAATTCTTCTATATTGGGAAGGGAGCGCAAAGCTATGCCTTTGCAAGCGAAGATCAAGCCTATGTTTTAAAATTCTTTAAATTCAAACATGTTAAGCCGAATTGGCTGATTCATCTCCTTCCACCCGTTTCTCCCTTTAATCACTATAAGGCGCATTATTTGGAGCGCAAAAAGCGCAAATTAATCGGGGTGTTTGAGGGCTATGATCTCGCTTATCGTAAAAATCGCCAAGCGGCAGGGCTCATTTATTTGCATCTTGGGCCAACGGATTTTATCAAGCAGCAAGTAACCGTCATAGATAAATTGGGCTTAAGGCATCGCATTAATCTGGATGACGTCGTGTTTATGGTTCAAAAAAAAGGGGAGACCCTTCGCGCTCGCCTCACGCAGTTGCTTAACGCCAATCGAGTGCAAGCGGCAAAAGAGGCCATCTCCCGCTTATTGGATATGTATGAACAGGAATATCAAAAGGGAGTATACGATAGGGACCACGGCGTGCTATTTAATACCGGCTTCATTGGAGACACTCCCTTTCACTTAGACGTAGGCAAATTAAGTGAAAATGAGCAAATGAAGCAAGTCGGTTATTATAAAAAAGATTTAGAACACGTGGTTTGGAAAATTGATGCTTGGATTAAAGTCCATTATCCTGCTTATTATTCTGATTTGACAGCTCATTTAGCGCAGGAATATAAAAAAAGGACAGGAGAATTATTTGATGCTTCTTCCATTGATCCGCAACGTTTTAAAAGAAAAAAACGGTCTATGCTCTGGGGGCGCGGATAAAGGAAAAATATGGCTGCGGGCGCTCAAGGCTTCTTGCTTGCATTTATTCTTTCCTTCGCGTTGTTTGCATTGCCGGGAATTTCTCTCTCCCGATCCGGCTGTTCTTTGTATGTCGTGTGCGTCTTTATTGGAATTGCTCAATCCCCAAGATTTTTGCCCATCTTGCTTCAATATAAAAGAGGAAGATGATCCCCTTTGCCTCCATTGCCTCCACTTTCCCTCTCTTTTTTTTCGGATGGCAGCAGCTTTTGATTATGAAGGGCCCGCCGGTTCCCTCATCAAGCATTTAAAATATTTTAATCAGCCTTATTTGGCAAAAGGAGCTGCCGCTTTTTTGCTCGCTCAGTTTTTTCGCTTAAAATGGCCCATTCCCGATGCGCTAGTTCCCGTTCCTCTTTCTAGGAGCCATTGGATTGCTCGTGGCTACAATCAAAGCGCCTTAATTGCAGAAGAACTAGCAGCCCTTTTACAAGTACCCGTTTGGCATGCCCTCAAGCGTACAGGCGATCCTTATAGCCAAGCCGGGCTACTGTTTGAACAAAGGCAGAGACTGGAAAAAGAGGCGTTTAAATTAAAAAAGACCTATTCGATTCAAGACAAAACCCTTCTTTTGATCGATGATGTCATGACAACGGGAGCTACCCTTCGCCACTGTGCCGAAACTTTAAGCGAAGGCTATCCCTGTGCTTTATACAGCCTAACATTTTGTCGAACTAAAATTGTTTAAAAGCAAAAATCGTATGAATTAATTTCCTTCTTGGATAAAGAAGGCTCTTTTGCAGCCTTCATCCAAGCCTAAACGCAGAAATAGAAATGGCTATTTTGCCAACTCTTGCCTGGATATATTATCCATAAAGGAAATTAAACGAGTTAACGGTCTTTTAGATCTTGTCGTTTACGTTTAAGAGATGTTTACCATGCCTGCGATGACGCTTAATCGCCTCAGTGGCTTGGACGTCATTGGCGGCAGGATTGGTAAACGGAGCGGGGGCAACTCCCACGGAAGCGGTTGTGCCTGTTGTCGCTGTTAAAGAAGAGCCTGAAATGGAATTGGAAGCTGCACTAGGAGAAGAAAGCCCGCTTGCCCCATCTTGCGCTTTTTGCGCTTCTTCTAAGATTTCCTCTTGGATCCTTTCCTTTTCAAGCGTGTCGGCATCAATATCCTCTTGAGTGATCGCGTCTTGCGCTTGCAGAATGCTAGGATCTGTGTACGTTAAAATGCTTGGATCTAAAGGGTTTAGAGAACCGGAGTTAATAGAACTCATAATAAACCTCTAAAAACAATTAAAAATATGAAAGCATGCCAAAAACAGAAAAGAGCCGGCTTGGTTTTTGCCTAGGCTATTTCTACTTTTGGGAGTAAAGCTTGACTAAGCTTTGGTATTAACGCTGCGCAACCGTTTGGTTTGCTTGCGATGCTGCTTGTTGAATTGATCTATCTGAATTGGATCGGGCGGAGTCGGATTCATTAAAGGGCTAGATTGCAAGGAGTGAATAAATTCTTCGGTTTTCTCTTCCTGCTCTTTTTGGATCCCGTTTTTGATGTCTTCGGTAATGTCTTCTTGAACTTTTCTATCTTGATCGATTGCTTCTTGGGCAATTATGTCTTGATTGATGGCTTTTTGTATTCTGGTCACTTCCTCTTCAGTCGAGGAGGAAACAGGACTGGGATTTAATGCACTCATAAGTGACCTCATGAATAGCACGCGATTTATTAATCTCTCTAACTTCCTATTTTGAATTATAGCATTTCTTTAATTATTTTTAACTAAATTTTAATTTTAAATTGTTTTCAATTTAATAGAATTTGAGTTAATCTGTAACTTTCTAATATATTGTTGTATTAAACTATGTTAACGAACATATCTTCTTCTTCTATTGCTAACTTTATTCCCTTCTCTATTGGTCAATTGACTAGAGTAAGACCGCTGAATTGTTTAATTTATGCCATTGCCCTTGGAATTTTAGCCACCTCTCTTTACTTTACTTTTTCTTATTTAAAGAATCGATTTTCTTACAGGCAAGAGACAAATGCGCCTATTCCTGCTCTTTTTCATCGTACTTTGCCACCTTCCTTGCCCCCTACCTGTCAAGTACAGCCTGTTGCCCCTTTATCTCCTCCTCAAGAGCCTTTGTTGACTTTTGATCTACTTGTCCAGAAGTCCCAAGCCTTTGCTCAATCTGTCCCTTTCCCAACGGTTAACAACTTGATTAAAAATTTTGCAGTCACTCCTCAGCTTCAAACTGAAGTGTTAGAGCATGCGCGCGCAACGCGACCGATCTTGCATGCAAAGACATTCCATTTAATCGAAGAGTTTTTAAACCATAAGCGGCAGACGGGGAGCGCTATTGAAAAGGCGCTTTATCAAACGCTGTCTCCGGAAGAATTTTTGGACCGCCTGCTCAGCAAACGGCCTTTGATGTTTATGCAGGCGAGCGATCAATACTTGTTGCGAGATGGAAAAAGGGACGAGGGCGGATTTGAAACAATAGGAACAGCGCAAGAGCAGTCTCCTCTTTGCCTGAGCGACTATCTATCCTATGACGAAATGCAGCTTTCCGCTTTGATAGGCGTATCTGTCCCTACTCATTTTATCAATACGGGTAGTCGATATAACTATGCTAAGTTGGGAAAAAAGGTTTGCGAAGCAAAGGGCATTTATGTGGGGTTGGTAGGGGCGCGCTTTGAGAGGCCTGGTGTAATGGAGTTTCAGCATATGCTGATTACTCCTGAACAGAACTGCCGTGAAAAGGGATATGGGAGGCTTGCCGATCCTTCCCATCCTCAAACGCAAGCAAATAGGATGTGGGCAAAGTTTTATGGAGAAAAGACTGGAGAGAAAGATAATTTTCCATCTTTTGAAGAAGCGGTAGCCGACCAAACGGGGCAATACCTTTGCATCCTTCCGGATTGCTATTTGAACAAAAAAGTTTATAAAGAGCGCTTAAAGCTCATTCTTGAGCCCTTTTTACAAGAGGCCAATCAACGCGCAAAAGAGCAGAATAAGCAGGCTTATTTGCATCTGGCAGGATTAGGATTGGGCGTATGGAAAGTCTGCGACGAGCAGAGCGATTTGATGCTTGAGGTTTATGCGGAGCTATTGGCCAAGCATGAGTTTGCTCATATTTCGGACCTTCATTTTGCTTATTTTCCTCCTCATTCCACTTGTGGAGGTGTTGGGGATGGAGAGTCGCTCCATACGCATGGCCGCCCTATTAAAATTCATTTTTCAAATAGGGACCCGGCAGATAGGCTGGAAGGGGAAAACCAAGGCAAATTACTGGTAGCCCAATATGCATGGGATGGAAATGCCTATCCTGGAAACGAATACTGGGCAGGAGCTCTGAGCGCTTCCGGAGATCCAGCAGCCGCTTGCTGTTCTTTTATTCCCGAGCTGCAAAATCCTTTGATTAATCCCTGCCTGCGAGCAAAACAAGCTTTTATAGCTTCCCAATAGATTTTAAAGCCATTTTTTGCGATGAAAAAATAACAGCATGGCAATGGCCATGCTGGCCATGACTAAAAGAACAATGGGATAACCCCAACGCGTATGCAGCTCTGGCATATGATCAAAGTTCATGCCATATAAACTGCATACAAAAGTTAAGGGAACAAAGATGGTGGAGACAATGGTCAACACCTTCATGATTTCATTCGTGCGAATATTGATATTGGAAAGATAAATATCTAACATGCCTGAAACGACGTCTCGGAAGCCTTCAATAATATCAATCGTTTGAATGAGGTGATCATAAACATCCCTTAAATAAATTTGCGTATTGGGGCTGACATGCGAAGGTTCTAATCGCTGAAAGTGGCTGACGACATCCCGCATAGGCCAAATAGACTTGCGCAGAAAGATCATTTCACGTTTGGCCTGTTGAATGTGCTGCAAAGTGCCGGCTTTAGGAGATCGCACAAGCTCTTCTTCTAAGTTGTCCAAGCTTACGTCTATCTTCTCGAGCACGACAAAATAATAATCGACGATCAGATCTAAAAGCGTATAAGCCAGATAGTCGGATCCCTGCTTGCGAATGCGGTTATTCCTCTGCTGCAAGCGGTCTTTAATAGGCTTGAAAAAATCCGCCTCCCTTTCCATAAAAGAAATGAGAAAGTTCGGGCCGAAAATAATGCTTGCCTGTTCATCTTGCAGCTGGGATTTGGCTTCATCATAGTGGAGCAGGCGGGCGACGATAAATACCTGGTCCTGGTAAACGTCTAATTTGGGGCGCTGCAGCGGATTGAGGACATCTTCCATGACCAAGGCATGAAGTTTAAAATGATTGCCGATGGAGGCTATAGTGGAAGGGTCATTGACGCCATACGCTTGGATCCAAGTCATGTTAGGCTTTTCAATATATTCCAAGCATTCTTGAATAGAAGCATTGTCCTTTTCAATGTATTCGCTTTCGGTATATTCGATAATAGATAATTTGATTGGATGAGAAGGCGGCTCTCCTATAGGGACCAAGGAGCCTGGCGACAGGCCAACTCTTTTGGAACGGCTCTTCAATAAGCGAAACATGTAAAGAGTTAAGCTTCAATGTTACGGCGGACCATGCCGATTTGGCGCCGCAAATTTTCGTCCGTTGCAACTTTCTTCTCTATGCTTTTGCATGCATGCAAAATGGTAGAATGCGTTTTGCCAAAAGATGCGCCTAACATCATTAAAGATTCATTGATCATTTCTTTGGCTAAATACATCGCGACCTGGCGGGGAAGCGCTACATCCTTCGTGCGCGTAGAGCCTCTTAAATCGCTAACGCGTACTTGGAAAACAGCCGCCACACTTTTGAGAATTTGTTCTACCGAAATTTTTTCGCGAGGAGCTTGTTGCAACATCTCTCTCAATGTTTTAGACACAAGCTCTTCCGTGATATTAAGATCGAGAAGCCGACAGTGGGCGCTTAAGCGATTAATCGCCCCTTCCAGCTGGCGAACGTTGTTATGAATATGCTCTGCAATAAAAAAGGCGACTTTATGCGGAATATGCAGTCCTTTCTGCTCAGCTTTATGCTGAAGGATAGCCACTCTCGTCTCTAGCTCGGGTACGCCCATGTGAGCGACCAATCCTCCCTCCATTTTTCCAATTGTCCGCTCAGACAATTTGAGCAGAGAGGGCGGCTTATCGCTAGTAATGACAATTTGAGCTCCCTTATTCTTTAGCGCTTCAAAAGTATAGGACAGTTCCTCTTCAAAGTTGAGACGGTTTTGCAGGAATTGAATATCGTCGACCAGTAAGACATCAATTTCAGAGCGGTAAAAGCGCTTCATGCGATCGACGGATTTATTGCGTAAACTATCGACTAAATCATTGATGAAAGCTTCTGTTGTAATACACTGTACGCGAAGTTTCTTGTGATGCTCTTTTATATAATGGCCAATACTGTGCAAGATATGCGTCTTTCCCAGCCCTACACCGCCATGAATAAAAAGGGGATTATAAGATTGCCCCGGCCGCATCGCCACTCCCATGGCCGCTGATTTGACAAATTGATTGGTAGGCCCCTCAATAAAATTTTCAAACCGATAATTATTGTTTAACTTCAATTCAGGATTCGTTCCATTCTCCTGTTGACTATCCGGCACCTGGACTGAAAAAGACGGCGTAACGGCTTTCTTCTGAGGAGAAGCAATGACAAATTGAATAGCCGGTTCCCCCAGAGCATTAACGGGTAAAAAAGCGCACAGGTCTTTCTTGTAATTAGATAATAAATATTCCTGAACAAAGATATTTGGAATTTCTAAGATAATCTCTTCCGTTGTCGCTTCCAAAACTCGGATAGGGGCAAGCCAGTTACCATATGCGGTGGGTGAGCAGCGTGTTTTGGCAAATGATAAAAATTGAGTCCAAGCATCACGTGTATCACAAGCTAGCATAGTTTCGGTCCTTAAAAAGTTATGAACAACGTTTCCACAACCCAGTCTGGGGCGGTTTCAACAAAGAATCTAGCATGAGCTAATCTTAGCTGGCAAGCAATTTCATTGGGGGCAAAAAGCCGCTTAATGATAACTCATTGATTATCAAAATAACAGCTTCTAAAGAAAAAAACTCTTTTGACTTTAAAATGTTAAAAAATGATTTTAATAATCGTAAGTTGTTAGCAATGAATTTTTTACAATAAATTTCTTTACTGTCATAGCCTTCTTATTGATTCAGACTTAAATGGATAGTACAAAAATTTTCTTTGATGAAAAGAATAAAAAGAAGTGTCAGAAGGGAAAATCGGCAGCTCATATTCTTATTTAAATGCAATTTTAGGGAATTTTCCAAAGAGTTTTTAGAGGGTATCTAAAACCGCTAATGACCTATTCGCGTTCTTTGCCCCTAGAGAGAGAACAATCTCGCCTATCGCTAATTAGTTAACAATGCGGCGCAGTCTCTTAAAAGCCATTCCTGATCTCAAATAAGCCTGCTTTGCCGCTTTGTTAGGAATGCGGAAAAATTTTAAGTCCTATTTTTTAATATGACTTAAAATTTTTTCGCGTTTATAACTACATTCGCATACAGATCATATTATTTCAGATCAAGAACACCCTCTTAAAGGGTGTATTAAAACCCATGATAACTTATATTTGAGATTATTTTCTCTTTAAGAGGCAATAGGAAATAGCGGTTTTAATACCCCTTCTTAAAAGCCCATTAAGATATAGAACGTCCAGTTTTGAATGAAAAGCGTATAGATAGGGAGACATGTAATGCCGTTGTCCTTTTTGCCTTATGCAAAACAATCTATTCAACCGGAAGATATTCAAGCAGTCGCTGCCGCTTTGAAAGAGGATTTCATTACCAGAGGGCCGCCTGTTCAGGCTTTTGAAGAGGCAATTGCCGCGTATTGCGGAGTGCGCTATGCAGTGGCTTTTACGAGCGGGACGGCGGCTTTGATGGCGGCTTATTTTGCAGCCAAGCTTACTCCAGCAGACCGCGTTTTTTCTACACCCAATACGTTCATTGCCACTGTTGGCATGCCCATACAGATGGGAATTTGTCCCCACTTTATTGACATTGACCGTAAAACAGGCAATTTAGACCTAAACTTATTAGGAAAGCTTTTAAAGGCTCCTTCGACTAGAGGACGACCCGTTATTGTGCCCGTTCATTTTGCCGGCCTTGCAATGGATATGCGCGCTTTGGATCATCTCATTTGCGATCCGGAAGCCGTAGTGATAGAGGATGCTGCTCATGCCTTGGGGTCTTTTTATCCAACAGGAGAAAAAGTGGGAAGCTGCGCCTTCAGCCAGATGACCATATTCAGCTTTCATCCAGCTAAAACCCTGACTACAGGCGAAGGCGGCATGGTGACGACAAATGATGAGGGGCTTTATCATCGCCTGCTTCTTTACCGTGACAATGGAATTGAGCGCTATCCTCCCTATTTGCAGCAAGCTGCCTCGCCTGGATATTATGAAGTGCAAGCCATTACAGGTAATTTTCATTTTACAAGTTTTCAAGCGGCTTTGGGATTGAGTCAATTTAAACGCTTAGATGATTTTATAGACAAGCGCCGCCGACTGGTCAGACGCTATCGCATCAACCTTAAGGATAGTCCTGGCATAGGCCTATTGACAGAGGCAAACGAAGCGCAAACGGCATTTCATCTTTTTGTCGTTCAAATTGATTTTGAGAGCTATGGACTTAGTCGGGAATGGGTCATAGATGCCCTTAAAAAGAAGGGGATAGGCGTACAGGTGCATTATATCCCCCTTTATCATCATCCTGTCATGAGTCGCTTCTATCAAGATCAAGAGTGGAAGGACGTTTTTCCGGAAACAGAAAAATACTATGCGCAAACGCTCTCTTTGCCTCTGTATTTTGACTTATCAGAAGAAGAGGTGGATTATGTCTGTCAATCGCTATTTGCTGTCTTAGGAAAATATAAGCGCTAGGATAAAGCTTAGCTATAGGCTAGAATAAGGGCCTTTGCCACATTCGCAATGGCTGGATTGGATTCATTCTTAAGAATATGAGCGAGCTTTAAGGCTTCTTCCTTCTTGCCCAGCATAAAAAAGGCCTTGGTTAAGTTCAGCAGCGTCGGCCCATGGTCAGTTTCCAATTTTAGCGCTTTATCAAAGCATTTTAATGCTTTTGCGGGCTCGTTGAGCTGCAAGTAAATCGCTCCTAAAGTTTGGGCATCATAGGCGCTTTCGGGATCAAGCACATTCAATGCTTCGAAAAAAGCTAAAGCAATATCGTATTTTCCCTGTCTAATGTAAGCATAGCCTGTATAGCGCAGATCTTCAATATGTTCCTCTGTCCACCCGAGCCTTTCCAGCCAATTGA
Organism: Candidatus Protochlamydia phocaeensis; assembly: GCF_001545115.1. Lineage (NCBI taxonomy): Bacteria > Pseudomonadati > Chlamydiota > Chlamydiia > Parachlamydiales > Parachlamydiaceae > Candidatus Protochlamydia > Candidatus Protochlamydia phocaeensis. Next base: position 46,632 of record NZ_FCNU01000021.1, on the reverse strand, counting down.
TTCTACCCATGATTATCCTTGTAAGAACTGACCTACTCGCCCTACAATAAAGCTTAGCCAATTATTAATCTTATCTATTTGAGCAAAGCAAGCTTTAAGCGCTGATTTTTCCTTCTCTTCACTATCCGATTCGCAGATTACTTCTTCTAATTTTTTCTCGTCTTCATCTTCTTCTTCAAAAGACCCCAAACTAGGGGCGACACGGAAAAATCCAAAAGGAGAGCGGCGTTGATAACGGAAACGAGGGGGAGGAAAAAAGTAGGCCCAAGGCGTCTGAACGGGGATAACTCCCAACAGAAGATCCATTTCCGATAATTTCGGATAAATGTCGACTAACAGGATCTGGGGAGGAATCGACGCCGCTTCGTCTAAGTGATATTGCTGATTGATCTGCTCGATCAACTGTGTCCGGCGCGCATATTGAATATAAATGCCGATGTCTAGCTTATCAATGGTTGTCATACGATCACCTACTTTGAAAAGTATTACTTTTCATAGTCTATTTTAACAGTTATTACATTTTTTAGTAAAATTTACTACTAATTATAATCTATAATTTTAATAATGTGATAGAATTAAAAATCTAATTTTACTGAACAAGCGGTTTTAATGGAAAGGGAAAATCTCTTTTCTCGCAATTTTGATTGGATTCGAGCGAAGAAAAGGCAGCTCCTTACTCGTCGCTGCCGAAGGGCGGCTTATCGGTTTGAATAAAGGGAAAGCGTTTCGGTTTCATTCGCAAGAGCCGCTACGCTGTTTAGTTTTGATAAGTTGATGGTGGTTTCATAGACTTTTAAGAAGTCTGGAAGGAGAGGCGCCGCTAACGCTTCCATATCGCCCAGCGTATGGCTGCTATGTTCGCAAGCAAAGCCTTTGGCTTGATAAATGAGTTTTTCTAGCCATTCGCCGATAGCTGCCGATCCTCTTTGGTAGGGCATGCAATGGGCAAATAAATAGCGGATGAGGGCCACTTGCTGTATGAATGCTTGTTTATCTCCAGTAGAGGAATCCCATTGCATGGCTTTCTCAAAAATTCTTGCAATCTCTTCTAGCGTTTCGTCAATGAGAAACTGATCTTGGTGCATAATGACGACGACGGAGCGCTTGATTCTTTCCACCGGATCGGTTCGAAGATCTTGGTGGGACCAGGTCACGTATTCCGAAAGGGCGTACATCTTGCCGTTCATTTCTAGGCGCACCTTTCCGAATAAGAAAAGGGATTTAAGATAATCTGCATTCTTTTTTATCTGGACGCCTTCCGGAGTTAAAATCTTTTGAGAATAAGGAAAGGAATTAGAGATTTCTCTAAGAATATAGGCGAATTTTCCATGAATATAGAACGCAGCATGCTTCTGCTTGACATACTTGAAGTTTTGTTTAAAGGCATCGATGATTTTTTGCTCTTTTAGGGTAGGAGGATAGTTTTTGTCATCGACATCGGCTTGCTCAATTTCTGGCAGGTCTTTTATATTTGGATCTCCTTGGACTTTTTCTATATAACTAGGAATAAGGCGGTCCAATTCTCTCTCAGCTAAGTCTTGAGCATCTAAGATTTCCACCTCGAAAGAGCACTTTCTCTCCAGACAAGACGTTTCTGTTTTAAAGGTATTTTTCTGTAATCTGCCTTTAAGCGGAATGTGATTTTTAAGCAATTCGCTCAAAAACTGCGTGATTTTTGAATTGAACGCTCCGTATCTTCCCGATATCGCTGTATGAGAGACATCTCCTAAGACATCCCATCTTCTCCTTCCAAAATAATGGCCTTCTTCTGTTCCGTGGGAAATAGCCAGCTCGTGGCGTGTCTGAGCAAAAGAAGAAAGGGCCTGGTGAAAGAACTGTTTTAAATCCCCTTTTTCTTCTACAGCTTTTTCCAGATAAATAAGCTGCCGGGCAATAGCTGCGTCTCGCTTTTGAATATAGTCGCCTTGCTGGCCGCCATAGGCAAGCGGTTCTTGAGACAGGATATAATTGGAAGGATTAAGATTAAGCATGGAATTTCTCAATTTGTTAATAAGATGTTAGTTAATGACTAATAGAATGTGGAATAATTATAATAATTTAATTAAATCAAAGGAATAGTTAATTTCCTATTCTATTTATTTGATTGCATTATTTTTTTTGAATTTACTGTATAAAAGGCAAAAGACTCCAAACTCAAGTTATAAATGTTAAGAGGGAATACTAAAACTTAAATTTGACCCGAAAAGGGAAGGCAGCTGCGAGAGAGCAGCTGCTGTTGATAGGCTTATTGATTTGAATGTATAGAAAGCGTTTTATTCACAAGAGATGTCACGCTATCTAATTTTGATAAGTTGATAGTGGTTTCATAGACTTTTAAAAAATCGGAGAGAAGAGGCGCTGCCAACGCTTCCATATCGCCCAATGTTTGGCTATTGTGTTCGCAAGCAAAGCCTTTGGATTGATAAATGAGCTTTTCCAGCCATTCGCCGATAGCTGCCGATCCTCTTTGATAGGGCATGCAATGGGCAAATAAATAGCGGATGAGGGCCACTTGCTCCATGAACGCTTGCCTATCTCCTGTAGAAGAATCCCATTGCATGGCTTTTTCAAAAAGTTTTGCCGTCTCTTCTAGGGTCTCATCAATGAGAAACTGATCTTGGTGCATGATGACGACGACAGAGCGCTTGATTCTTTCTACCGGATCGGTTTGATGATCTTGGTAGGTCCAGGTGATGTATTCCGATAAGGCGTACATTTTGCCGTTCATTTCCAGGCGCACCTTTCCAAATAGGAAAAGGGACTTAAGATAATCCGTATTTCCAATAAACCTAACTCCATCTGTAGTAAATATTTTTTGAGGGGAGGGGAAGGAATCCGCCAGTCCCTTAAGCGCATAGTTGACTTTTCCATGAATATAGAATGCCGTATGCTTTTGCTTGACGTACTTGACCATTTGCTTAAAGGTATCGATGATGTGTTGTTCTTCTAAGGTGGGAGGATAATGATTTTCATCGACTTGATTGACTTCAGGCATGGCTTTTACGTTTGGGTCTTCATCGACTTGTTTTATATAACTGGGGGGATAGCTGTCCCATTCCCTATCGGCTAAGTTTTGAGCATCTAAGATTTCTACCTCGAAAGAGCATCGTCTGCCCAAACACAATGTTTCCGTTTTAAATTTATTTTTATGTGGTTTGCCTTCGAGTGGAATTTCATTCTTAAGCAATTTGCTCAAAAAATGCGTGATTTTTGGATTGAACGCTCCATATTTTCCTGCTAAACCTGTATGGGACATATCGTCGATGACATCCCATCTTCTCCTTCCAAAATAATGGGCTTCCTCTGTTCCGTGGGAAATGGCCAGCTCGTGGCGTGTCTGAGCAAAAGAAGAAAGAGCCTGGTGGAAGAACTGTTTTAAATCCCTTTTTTCTTCTATAGCTTTTTCCAGACAAATAAGCTGCCGGGCAATGGCTGCGTCTCGTTTTTGAATATAATCGCGTTGCTGGCCGCCATAGGCAAGCGGATCTTGAGAGAGAATATAATTTGAAGTATTAAGATTAAGCATGGAATTCCTTAATTTTTTAATAAGATATTAATTAATAACCAAATAATAGAACGCGGAATGATTATAATAATTTAATTCAATCAAGGGAATACTTAATTTCCTATTCTATTTATTTGCTTGTATTATTTTTTTTTTTTTGAATTCGCTTTGTCATAAAAAATTATTCTTTATGCTAAGAGGTTCTCGTCGCATTGCTAATTGCCTTACGATGCGAAGAAAAGAATGGGAGTATAGGCGATGATAAATTCAGGGAAACTCTCTAAAGACTGGACTTAAACTCTCTTCTATAAGCAAAATAGTATTCTTCGATCATCTTATGGCTATTTACTTATTTAAATTATGAATACATCTGTCCCTCATCGTTCTGTTTTATTAGATGAAGTCTTGCAGGCTTTTGAAGCGACCGCATTAACGGTATTTGTAGATGGCACGCTTGGAGCGGGCGGTCATGCGGAAGCGCTTCTTAGAAGACATCCTGAAATTAAGTGCTACTTAGGCATCGATCAAGATCCTCAAGCGTTAGCTTTGGCCGGCGCTCGGCTGGAGCCTTGGAAGGATAAAATTCAATTAAGGCAGGGCAATTTTTCTCAATTCGATCAATTTTTAAAAGAGTTGGGTCTTGCAAACATGCAAGGCATACTCGTCGATTTAGGCGTCTCTTCTATGCAGCTTGACCAAGCAGAAAGGGGATTCAGTTTTTCTCGCGAAGGTCCGTTGGACATGCGCATGAATCCGCAAGGGCCTCTTACGGCTGCTGACATTGTCAATACCTGGTCCGAGCAGGAATTAGGCCGCATTTTCCGCGAATATGGCGAAGAGAAGAAATGGCGCGCAGCTGCGCACGCGATTGTTCAGGCTAGAAAAATAAAGCCTTTCCAGACGACGGTCGATTTGGCGGTAGCTCTGAGACCTGTTTTGCCCTGGAATCCTAAAAAAGGGATTAATCCTTTGACTCTTATTTTTCAGGCGCTTCGCATTTGCGTGAATGGGGAATTGGATGTGTTGGAGCAGCTATTGCCCAAAGCTATTGAGTATTTATCTCCAAAAGGACGTTTGGCCGTTATCAGTTTTCATAGTTTAGAGGACCGTCTTGTTAAAACGCAGATGAGGCTGGCGGCAAGCGACAAATGGGATACGGTTGGACTGGGAAGCGGCTTGTTCCGCGACAAAGAGCCTACTGTTTCTTTAATAACCAAAAAGCCGGTGGTTCCCACGGAAGAAGAAGTAGCGGGTAATCCGCGCAGTCGCAGTGCTAAGTTGCGGGTTATTGAAAAAATATGAGGGAATGATGGGGCTTCTCATCCGCCTGCTTGTCTGCATTTTAATTGCTGGAATTACGCTCTATAAATACATTGATAAACTCAATGAATTGACAGAGCTGAGGCTGTCCATCCCTGCTGTCACGAAAGAATTAAAGGAAATCCAAGAAGAAAATTTGGAGCTGCAATACAGTATAGAGCGCTTCGAAAGCCCTCTACACCTGATGGAGCTAGCGCGAAAGCCTGAATTCGGCCATCTCAAGCATCCGCCTTTGACGATGATATTAATGGTGCCCGAAGAAACCGTGGATGCAAACGAAGAATAGAGTTATTTACCAGATCAATTATGTCGAATGTACCTATTCACTCTTCAGAACGCAGCAGGCTTGTTTGGATTGCCTTGTTTCTCTTTGTTTTATTTTCCCTTCTGATTGCCCAATTTTATAACATTCAAATCCTAGAAGGTAAAAAATGGGCCCAGCAAGCACAGAAGCAGCATTTTTTTATCGTCAAAGAGCCTTTTATCCGCGGGACGTTTTATTCCAATCCTTTTATTAAAAAGGGGCATTTAGCCAATCCACAGCCATTTGTCATGGATGTTCCAAAATTCCATTTATACATTGATCCTGAGTCCATTCCCTCTCTTCTTAAAGAGGATATTTCTGATTATTTAAGCGCTTCGTTGGATGTGCCCCTTGCCGAAAGGCCTGTCTTCCGCCAACAGTTTGATAAGCAGACCCGCAGCCGCAAGCTGGCCATGTGGCTGGACAAGGAAACCTATCAGGCGATCTACAAGTGGTGGCAAGGCTATGCCAAGCAGCACAAGATTGCGCGGAATGCCCTTTTTTTTATTAAAGACTATCAGCGTTCCTACCCTTTTGGAAAGCTGCTTGGGCAAGTCTTGCACACCATTCAAAAACATAAAGATGAGGCGACTCATCAAGCGTTGCCGACAGGCGGGCTGGAGCTCTATTTCAATTCTTATTTGCAAGGCAAGCAGGGGAAAAGGCGGCTGATGCGTTCTCCGCGAAATTCTTTAGAGACGGGAGAAGTAATCGACTATCCGGATCATGGAGCGGATATTTACTTGACTATCAATCCTTGCCTGCAAGCCATTGCGGAAGAAGAAATCGAAAGAGGAGTCAAAAGATGCAAGGCAAAAGGCGGATGGGCTGCGATGATGGACCCTCGAACGGGAGAGATCCTAGCCCTTGCACAATATCCTTTTTTTTATCCTCCCGACTATCAAAATTATTTCAACGATCTGCAATCGGTTGAGCACACAAAAGTCAAGGCAATTACAGATGCCAATGAGCCTGGTTCCGTCTTTAAGCCTTTCACCGTCGCTGTGGCTTTAAAAGCCAATAAATATTTGAGGCAAAAGGGAGAAAAGGAACTTTTTTCTCCGGAAGAAAAGATGGCAACGAGCAATGGACGTTTTCCGGGCCGTTCCAAGCCAATTACCGATACCAGCTTGCATTACTATCTGAATATGGATATGGGGATGCAAAAATCCTCTAATATCTATATGGGGCGTTTAGCCGAGAAAATCGTTGCGCGCCTAGGAAATGAGTGGTATCGCCGGCAGCTTCAGCTATTTGGATTCGGTCAAAAAACGCATATTGAGCTGCCGGCGGAGAGTCCGGGAGTATTGCCGACTCCCGGTAAATATCATCCGAATGGCGCTCTAGAATGGTCTATTCCCACGCCTTTCTCGCTTGCCATGGGGCATAATATTCAAGTCACCAGCTTGCAGTTATTGCGCGCTTATTCTGTTTTGGCTAATGGCGGCTTTCTTGTCAGCCCGACCTTGGTTCGCCGCATCGTTAAAAGGGACCGCAATGGAGAAGAGTATGTACTAGTTGATAATACGACAGAGGAACGCCTAAAGCAGTTTCCCCGTGTATTAGATGAAGATATTGTTCAGCGCGTCGTGCAATCTATGCGCTATGTCACGAAACCGGGAGGAACGGCTATCCGGGCAGACGTTCCGGGATATACGGAAGTGGGGAAGACAAGTACGCCTAAAAAAATTGTCAATGGCGTCTATTCAGAAACGCTGTACTGTCCGACTTTTGCAGGGTTCACTCCTGTTAAAAATCCGGCATTTGTGCTGGCTGTGACGATGGATGAACCAGAATATGGCTATACTCCCGGCATTGGAAAAAATCACAATGGGGGAAATTGTACAGCTACCGTTTTCCGCGAGATAGCCAAACGTTCATTGGAGTATTTAGGCATTCCGACAGACGATCCTTATGGCTATCCTTATGGAGATCCGCGAAGCAATCTTGAAAAAACGGAATGGATGCCGGAAACGAGAAAGTTGCAAGAAATATACAATAAATGGAATAAGGTTCATCGAGTTGGTAAATAACGCCTTATTCGATTAAGGAATTGCTTGGCTAAAGGACATGCCCTAAAAATGATCGGATAAGTTTATCATTCCATACAAATATAGATAGGTGGATTTAATAGGCGCTCATGATGAAATTAAAAAAATTGCTAAAAGAGGTCTCCGATTATCAAATTAAGGGATCTAAAGAAATTTCCATTACTGGTATCAGCGCAAACTCGAAGCTAGTGGCTCCCGGCAATCTTTTTATTGCCAAGAAGGGGAAGACACATGATGGAGGACAATATATTCCCGAAGCAATTGAAGCGGGCGCCTGCGCTATTTTAACCGATCTTTTCGATCCTTCCCTTAAGCAAGCCGTTCAAATCATTCATCCGCGCATAGCGGAAATCGAGGGGACTCTAGCAGCGGAATTTTATCAGCATCCGTCCGATGAATTATTGATGGTCGGCATCACAGGGACAAATGGCAAGACAACGACCTCTTTTATTATCAAAAATTTATTGGATGAATTCCGAGGGCCTTGCGGATTGATAGGAACGATTGAGTATATTGTCGGAACCCACCGCTATCAGGCTTGCCGCACTACTCCTGAAGTGACTATGAACCATAAAATGCTGCGCGAAATGCGCGCCAATGGATGCCGCTCGGCTGTTATGGAAGTGACGTCTCATGCCCTCGATCAAGGGCGCGTCGATAAAATCGACTTCGATGTGGCTGTTTTTTCCAATTTAACCTTGGATCATTTAGACTATCATCAGACCATGGAAAGTTATTGTGAGGCTAAAAACAAGCTCTTTAGCCAGCTTGGCAAGTATACGAGAAAAAAATCCTCTCCCAAATACGCAGTAATCAATCAAGACAGCCCCTGGAGTGAATGTGTACTTAAAAACTGTTCAGCCATCCAGCTTTCTTATGGCTTAAATCCCATGGCCGATTTATATGCCTCGGATATTCAATTGGGCCGGCAGGGAACGCATGCCAACGTTACTTATCGAGGACAGACAATAAAGGCCTTTTGGCCTTTTGCAGGACGTTTCAACGTCTATAATTGTTTGGCATCCATGGGGGTACTTTTGACTCAAGGAATTTCTTTAGAGGCTATTATTCAGAAAATGGCCAATTTGCCATCTGTTAAAGGGCGCTTGGAACCTGTGCAAAATGAATTGGGATTAAAAATCTATGTGGATTTTGCCCATTCGGATGATGCGCTGGCCAATGTGTTGGAAACTTTAAAAGAAATTAAGAAGGGCAGGGTGATTACTGTTTTTGGCTGCGGTGGAGACCGCGATAAAACGAAGCGCCCTAAAATGGCAGAAGTAAGCGAGAAATATTCTGATTTGAGCATTGTCACTTCAGACAATCCGCGTTCGGAAGATCCTCAGAAAATTTGCCAAGAGATCATACAGGGATTTAAGCAAAAAGACTCTTATCTGGTAGAGGTGGATCGTCGGCAGGCGATTCAGAAGGCGATAGAAATCGCTCAACCGGAAGATATGATCTTAATTGCAGGCAAAGGCCATGAGGCTTATCAAATTTTTGCGCATAAAACAATTGAATTTGATGATGCCAAAGTGGCAGCCGATATTTGCTCCCAGCTCGCTCATCAGTCTCATTCTTGTATATAAAGGTAAGCATGTCTCGGTTGATTAGCTTGTTTAGCTTAATTTGGCTGGTTGTTTTATCAAACGCGTACGCTCAGCCTCTCTACCGTTCCAACGCTTCGCTAGCCAAGCCGGGTTCAATTCCCCAGCTAGGGCCAAAAGAGTTGGCTAATCCGGTCAAGCCCCCTTTGCTTGTTCAAAAATCTCTCATCGTCATCGATCCCGGCCATGGAGGCCATGATGTGGGAACGCAATCGATTTCTAAGCCGCGCTATCAAGAAAAATCGCTCAATCTCGTAACAGCGCAATTTGTTCGCGGTTTCTTGCAGCAGCTGGGCTACCAGGTCATCATGACGCGCGAAGACGATACATTCGTCTCTTTGGAAAAACGTGCACAGCTAGCAAATGAAAAAAAACCGGCTCTCTTTGTCAGCATCCATTACAATTCAGCGCCGAGTGCGCAAGCCCAAGGGATAGAGGTCTATTTCTATCAGTCTAAAGAAAAGAAAATGCGGGCGCAAAAATCCAAACGCTTGGCACAGGCGATTCTTAAAAATACAGTCGCGGAGACTCAAGCGAAATCGCGAGGAGTCAAGCATGGCAATTATGCGGTTATCCGCGAGACGACTATGCCGGCTATCCTCATTGAAGGGGGATTTGTGACCAATGAAGCAGAAATGAAGAATTTAAAAGATCCTACCTATTTAAAATCTTTGGCTTGGGGAATTGTAAAGGGCATCGACGAGTATACGGAAAAGAATAAGGGAGCAAAATAAGGAAAAAAGTGTGTCCTCGGCGCGACTCGAACGCGCGGCCTGTTGCTTAGGAGGCAACCGCTCTATCCACCTGAGCTACGAGAACATAAACTGCTAGCGAATGCTATAAATTCCTGTCTAATAGAGTAAAGGATTAAAGGGTTTCCCTCAAGTTCTTTCCGTCTTTCCCTTCACGAGCGGCTTTGCAAGGGGATAGGCCATTGCTTTTCATTTTTCTTCCCTTCAGGTGCAAGCTTCTCCTTTCCTCCTTTATAAGCTTTTCTTTATTTAAGAATAATTCAATTATTTATCGTTACTTGTTAAGTTAATTTAATTGATTGATTGAATTTTTATGATTTTAATAAATTAAAATTGAATTTAATGTTTTTTTTTGAATTAAAATTCAAAATAAATTGTGATTCATTTAATCAAAAGGAGTATATGTCTTTAATTCGCGATGTTGCGACTGTAGCAAGTATTTTTTCTCTTCCTATTGCTCCTGTTTCTTTTCCTATCATTGGGGCAATTGGTTTACCGGTAGCAGGAGTAAAGGCCCTCTATCATGCGGCGCAATGTTTTTATAACACTTATCAAAGAGATCAATTGTTTCCGGATAGAAGACCTCAAGAGTATATGACTCAAGAGGAGAAATTCTTTTCCAAAAAAGATTTGAAATGGTTGCAATATGAAAATAAGCGCACCGAGCATCGGGATCAATTATTTGAAAGCGGAAAGTTGGCCCGCGCATTTGCCAAGATGCTAGTTCCCATTTTTGGCATTTTCTGGGTGTTGAGCGAATTGAATGCAGGCGGAGCATCGGAAATAGGCTGCTGTTGCGTAGACGATGATCACTATAATCATTGGACTGATCGGGAAGCCGTTCAATATCATATTAACAGATTAGAAGAAAAATTGCGGAACGGTGAAACAGCGGAAGAGGCCATTCAAGCTATCTGCATCCGCGCTCAACGCAGTTAATGAGAGTAAAATTTATCCTGGGTTTTGATTCTTTTCCATTCTAAATTGATTTATCAAATTTAACTTTTATGTTATGCGTTGCTGTTTTAAGTTAAATTAGGATAAGCAATTATGAGTTTATGGAGAACAAAGTCATTAGAATTTTTAGAAGCTGAAGCGAATAGCGGAACGCAAAAACTTGAGCGTTCTTTAGGGGCGATGAGTTTAATTTTACTGGGAATAGGAGCGATTATTGGAGCTGGCTTATTCTCTATTACGGGCATTGCAGCGGCTGAAAATGCCGGGCCTGCCATCGTTATCTCCTTTCTTCTCGCTTCAATCGGCTGCGCTTTTGCAGGACTGTGTTTTAGCGAATTGTCATCAATGATCCCCATTGCAGGCGGAGCTTATACCTATACGTATGCGACATTGGGGGAGTTTGTGGCCTGGATCATCGGATGGGCTTTGATCTTGGAATATGCAGCCGGCGCAGCGGTTGTTGCCATTAGCTGGTCCGCTTATGTCGTCTCTTTCCTGCACGATTTTAACATTCATTTACCTGCCGCCTTATCGGCTTCTCCTTGGCAACCGACCCATCTTCCCGATGGAACCGAGATTCACGGCTTCATTAACCTGCCGCCTTTGCTCATTATTAGCCTGCTTTCCATTCTCTTAATTGGGGGAATCGATAAATCGGCAAAAGTCAACGCCGTTTTAGTTGCCATCAAAGTGGCCGTTGTCCTCATTTTCATTGCAGTGGGATTTCAATACATCAATCCAGACAATTATGAGCCGTTTATTCCACCCAATACGGGGACATTTGGCGAATTTGGATGGAGCGGGATTTTGCGGGCGTCAGGCATTGTCTTTTTAGCTTACATTGGTTTTGACGCCGTCTCAACGGCTGCTCAAGAAGTGAAAAATCCACAGAAAGATTTGCCTATCGGCATTATTGGCTCTTTAGGCGTATGTACAATCCTGTACGTTTTTTTTGCCCTGATTCTTGTTGGATTGGTCCATTACTCAAAGCTTAATGTAGCAGCGCCAGTCGCCCAAGCCATCAATCAAACGCCTTATCTGTGGTTGAATGGCTTGATCAAATTGGCCATCATTTCGGGATTGACCTCGGTCATTTTAGTATTGCTGCTTGGCCAGTCGCGCATCTTTTTTACCATGTCAAAGGATGGGCTGCTTCCTCCTGTATTTTCCCTTGTCCATTCTCGCTTCCACACTCCATGGGTATCCAATCTTGTTTTAATGGCGGTTGTCGGAATCTTTGCCGCTTTTGCTCCTTTATCTTTAGTCGGCCATTTGACAAGCATTGGAACGCTTTTGGCTTTCACAATTGTTTGCGCCAGCGTCATCGTTTTGCGCAAAACCCATCCTGACTTGAAAAGGCCTTTTAAGACTCCGTTTGTTCCGCTTGTGCCCATTCTTGGAATTGTCACTTGCTTAATCTTAATGTTGTCTTTGGGATGGGCGACTTGGGCCAGATTGACGATCTGGGTTTTAATTGGATTGGTTGTCTATTTCCTTTATGGGAAGCACAATAGCCATTTGGCTCGCCCGCGATAAAGACAGCTTTAGCTGGAATGGAAAAAAGTTGATGGCTGAACCATAGGCGAGCTTGTGGAGAAATGCGCGTAACCAATCAATATTCATAGATATCATTGGAAAATCATTGAAGCTCAGGACTTTGGTGGGGTGAAAAACCAATTTTTCGATTCCGCTGTGCATAGCGCTGGCATCTGAAATGGCAATATTATATGCTGCAAACAAGCAAGAATTTTTGAAGGTAGGGATATGGCAGAAGCAGATATTGGCTTGATCGGCCTAGCGGTCATGGGACAAAATTTAGTGCTGAATATGAATGACCATGGATATACCGTGGCTGTTTTTAACCGCACAGTGTCCAAAGTGGATGAATTTTTAGAAGGACCGGCCCGCGGGACGCGCGTGATCGGTACACATTCGTTGGAAGAATTTATTCAAAAGCTCAAGCGTCCGCGCCGCATTATGCTGATGGTGAAAGCAGGCGATGCGGTTGATTCTTTCATTCAGCAATGCCTGCCTTATCTTGAACCGGGGGACATCATCATCGACGGCGGCAATAGCTTATTTACGGATACAAACCGCCGCTGCCGCGCCCTTAAAGAAAAAGGGATCGCTTTTATTGGCACAGGTATTTCAGGTGGGGAGGAAGGCGCACGCCATGGACCCTCTATTATGCCGGGAGGAAATCCTCAAGCCTGGCCGCATGTCAAAGATATTTTTCAATCTATCAGCGCTAAAGTGGATGGGGAACCCTGCTGCGATTGGGTGGGAGAAGACGGAGCTGGTCATTACGTTAAAATGGTGCATAACGGTATCGAATATGGCGATATGCAATTGATTTCCGAAGCATATTTCCTTCTCAAGCATGCCTTAGGGTTGAAGCAACATGAGCTGCAGGTTGTCTTTGCTAAATGGAATGAAGGTGATCTGGACAGCTACTTGATTGAAATCACCTCTAAAATTTTCGAAGTTAATGACGAGGATGGCTCACCTTTGCTCGACAAAATTTTAGACGTGGCAGGTCAAAAGGGAACGGGAAAATGGACGGTCATCAATGCCCTTGATTTGGGAATGCCGCTGACATTGATTGGCGAAGCGGTTTTTGCACGCTGCTTGTCCTCTTTAAAAGACGAGCGTGTGGCGGCAAGCGCCTTGCTTAAAGGCCCCGATGCAAAATTTACGGGCAACCGCGAAGAGTTCACTCATGCCATCCGCCAAGCGCTTTATTCATCTAAGATCATTAGCTATGCCCAAGGCTTTATGCTCATGAAGCAGGCTGCTGCCGATTATAAATGGAATCTCAATTATGGGGCCATTGCCCTTATGTGGCGTGGGGGATGTATCATACGTAGCCAATTTTTAGGCAAGATCAAAGAAGCTTTCAACCATAATCCGGATTTAAAGAACCTGCTTTTGGACAGCTATTTCTTGCAAGAATTGCAACAGAGACAGCAAGGATGGCGCCAAGTAGTAGCTAAATCGGCTGAGTTGGGAATTCCGGCTCCCTGCTTTAGCACGGCTTTGGCTTTTTATGATGGCTATCGCACAGCCCAACTGCCTGCCAACCTCCTCCAAGCTCAGCGCGATTTCTTTGGCGCCCATACATATGAGCGCATTGACCAGCCGCGCGGACAATTTTTCCATACCGATTGGTCAGGAACGGGAGGAAAAGTCAGCGCAGGCTCCTACAACGCTTAATGAGCCCACCCTCATGCCGGGCGTTTGGCCATCCTATCAAGCGCTCGGCAAAAAAAACTTCCTATCCCGCCATCCTAATGCCATTAAGGCCCAACCATGGGCTGTGACAACCGGATCGATCAAAATTTTGCCAACAGCTTGGGCAGTCTTTCTTCCTGCAGGAAGGGCTTTAACGACCTTGGCCAAGCGGACAGGAATTTTTGCGCCGAAGCCAGGACATCTCCCGGCAACTGCAAAAATGCCGCCTAAAATAAAAAGTCATTCGAAAAAAATGTAAGGGGTTTAATTCAATCACCTAAACGCCTCTCTTCTTTCGACTTGAATCATTCATCCTTTCCATTCCCAGCATAAGCCAGACTTCATTCATTAATGAATGAGGGGAAATAAAAATATTTATTTTTTATTCTTTGTAATTTCTTTTGATAAATAATTAACTTTAAATTTAATATATATATATTAATTTTTTTCTGGAAGTTAATTGATTTATTAATTCTTTGATAAAAACTGAAGCATGCTAAGTATATCCCATTTTGAAACAGGCATTAAAATAACAGGGCAGAGCCAAGATATTGAAGGGGATGGCACCCTAGAGGCTACCGATCCAGAGAATGTGGATTTAATAAATGAGCCAGAGAATAAAGAGGTCATTCAAAGCAAACAAATTGCTTTAAAAATTGATACGATCTTTAAAGCGTCTATTAACGTCATCGGTCAAGCCTTTCAAGATCATGTGCAGATCCCAACAGCGTTAGAAGCAATTAATAAGTTGCTTAAGCAAGGGGTTTTAATAACCCGAGAAGTCGAGATAAAAGGGTATGATCGGGAAGAAATTAAATTGAATTTTAATTTTAAACGGAATGGATTCGGATACTGCACACTTGAAGCGGATGCCGTTGCAGGATTAAACGAGTTAGCGCAAAGGCCTGAAAATCGTGCGATGCGCGTCGCTTTTAGAAAGCTGATGATTTCGGAGCTTGAAAAATGGGGAAAAACTCAAGGCTTCTCTTTTAAGGCGGTTATTCCTGTGGATACCGTTTATAGAAAAACAGATCAAACAGCGCGTGCGATTTTTAATTCTGTCTTTCTATCCCATGTCGATTTTTCTGCTTATGACTCTGAAATCTTAAAACATTTCAAAGATACGTGGAAGCCGAATATGGAAGAAATATTGGGCTCTCAAATGTCTGATGAAGACTATCATCAAATGAAAGTCGTTCAAATGGTTAATATATGGATGCCGCTCAATAGGGAAACACCGGAAAATATTTTAGCCCTGTTAGATATTTCAAGTATGCAAGGCCAAGAATTGCGTCCTTATACGGCGGTCCGCAGAGGCGGCAGGCGTTTCTTTACGGCTCTGGCTCTCGCTGATAAGCCCTGGCATCAATGGATTTTTCAGTTTGATATGAAGCGTGGAGATGCTGTTATTTTTGATTCGTTTAAAACGCCCCATACAGCCGTACAAATTGAGCGGCTTTCTGCGGTTCCTGCTAGAGAAAGCGTAGAAATTCGAGCGCTATTTATTGATTATCCTTAAACGCACCTCCTTTTGCCTTCCTTGCCTGATCCTTATTCTTTTGCACCTGCTTCGAGCCAATTGCGAAGCTCTCCAATCGATTGTTGAACGCGCTTGGTTAGCTGCTCTTGCGCGTCTTTTTTATTCAAATGAAGATAGGCATCAACGAGGATAGGAGAGCCGAATACGCAAGTAATTGGAGGGCCTATTTTAGGGAAGCGTCGCTGTCGAGGCCAGGCTTCGAATGTGCCTGAAATATAAATAGGGATGATCGGACAATGCATGCGCAGGGCAAGCATTGCAATGCCGGATTTAATGGGATTGAGCGTCCCGTCTTCCGAGCGAATCCCTTCTGGAAAAATGACGACTTTTTTTCCTTCGCTCAATAGTTGGCAGATAATCTTGAAAGAATAAATATCTTGAGCGGATCCATGAACGGGGTGGGCGTTGAGATGTTTAAGAAACCAGCCGAATAAAAAATGGCGGAAAAGACTGGCCCGGGCCAGGTAATGCACTTCTTCCGGACAACAGGCCCCAATGAGCGGCGGATCAAAGAAGGAGGTGTGGTTTGGGGCTAAGATGGCGCTTCCGGGGACGATGTTCTGCTTTCCATAGATACGACAGCGATGGAACAGTTTAAAATAGCCTTTAGCGCAATATAAGACTATCCAATATAAAATGTGCATATCAACCTGAGTTTTGAGTTTTTTGTCCTTTGGGCTGCTTGAAAGCTCTCGCAAATGAAAATGGCAAGCGGGCCAATTCTTTTAATATAGGCCTGCTTAGCATTTGTTCATATTCTAGGGATATGCCCTAGGCTTTGACGCAGTCCAAAGGACAAAAAAATCAAAACTCAGGTTATTAGCTAGATGGCTCAAGAGGCAATACTGCGTTTGGTTTTTAAGGAGTCTCTATATTCTAAAATTTTGTGAACCACTTCATCGATCGTCAAGTCTGACGTATCAACCACAAAGGCATCTTCGGCCTGTTTGAGGGGAGAATGCTCACGGGTAGAATCGTAATGGTCGCGCTTTGTAATTTCTTCCAAGCATTTCTCCAAAGTCAGGTTAGCCGCTGCTTCAGGATATTTAGTGGTCAGCTCATCATAGCGTCTCTGAGCGCGCACTTCTTTGCGGCCTGTCAAGAAGACTTTAAGGGCGGCATCAGGGAAAACCACTGTTCCCATATCGCGTCCTTCAAAAACGGCATTGACCCCCACGGCAAGCTCGCGTTGAATAGAGACAAGCTTATCCCTGACTTCTTTTTTAGCAGAGACGCGGGAAACGGCCGATGTGACTTCTTCCCCCCTAATTTTTTGCGTAATATCTTCACCTTCAAAAAAATAATGACGCTCGTGGCGAAGCACTTTAATATCAAATTGAAAATGGTCTAGGAAATCTTTAAGTTGGTCGGAATTATCGATGTCGACCTGATGTTTAAGAATGCCATAAGTCAAAGCCCGGTACATCGCACCTGTGTCGAAGAAGATATATCCAATTGCTTGGGCCAGCTTTTTGGCAATTGTGCTTTTTCCTGTTGCAACAGGTCCATCAATGGTAATGATCATAATTGTCTCTTCTTTCTTAATATTATTTCATTAAGTGCCTAGAATGTCCACATCATGCGCTATCCTATAAACTGCATCTTGAGTAAAAGATACATCAAAGGCAAGGTAAATACAAGCGAATCCACTATATCGAGAACACCGCCTAAACCGGGGAGATGATTGCTATCCTTTACTCCGGCATCGCGTTTGAGAATGGATTCTGCCAAATCTCCGAATTGAGATAGAATGCTTATCAGCAATCCAAGCCAAATACTCTGCCATAAAGTGATCTTTAATATGTTAAGGGGATGCAAATGAAGAAAATAGAGATGGAAGACAAAGCTGGTGATTAAAGCTGCAGCTGTTCCTCCGATGGCCCCTTCGACAGTTTTTTTAGGGCTGATATAAGGGGCTAGCTTGGTCTTGCCGAATATTTTACCGGAGAAATACGCTCCCACGTCTGTCATTTTAGTCACAATCAAGACATAGGTCAGCCACAAGCGGCCATCATTTAATGTTTCGGAACTAAAAAAATAATTGATGCGCAATCCGCAACTCAAAGGAATGGCCAAGTAAGCGAGGCCAAAGAAGGTCACGGCTAAATTAGCTAATGGGTTTTGCTGCCGATTAAAAAAAGCTGCAAAGAAGAGGATGAGCGAACCGAACAAGGTAAGGGTAGGCAATGTCTGCAAATGCAAATGATGCAAGCTGAAATAGCTGGCAATGACATAAGCGGTGGCTGTACCGACCCCCAATGCAATGAGCGGCTGAAAACCTTTATGCTCAGCTAAACGGTAATATTCAATTAGGGCCAAGCCAATGATGGCTGCATTGAGCAAGATGAAAAACGGTTTGAATAGCGGATGATTGGAAAAATAAATCGTGAAGGCCAGCAAGGTAATACCGATGCTGCTCATGATGAGTCGCTGTCTAAAATGGCTCGTCATGTGATTAATTGCCTCCCAAACGCCGATCGCGTTCTTGATAATCTAAAATTGCTTCTAAAAGATGCTGAGGACTAAAATCCGGCCAAAGCACCGGAGAGATGTAAATTTCCGTATACGAAATTTGCCATAATAAAAAATTGCTGATGCGCAGCTCGCCGCTCGTGCGAATTAATAGCTCGGGGTCTTGCCAGTCATGCGTATCCAAATAACGGGAAATTGTCTCTTCATTAATGTCGTCTTTTGAAAAATGCTTGCGATCATAGTCTTGCAGCATTGCCTTGAATGCCCGGCAAAGCTCATTTCTCGCTCCATAATTAAGGGCTAAAATCAGGCGGATTTTATCGCACTCTTGTGTAGCCATTTTAGTGTCATGGATCGTCTGCCTAAGAAAAGGAGGGAGGCTGTTTAGTTCGCCGATGGTTTCCAGCTTGATTCCGTTTTGAACCATTTCTTCGCAATGCTCGGTCAAATATGAGCTGAACAAAACCATTAAAGCCATGATCTCTTCTGCAGGTCTGGTCCAATTTTCGGTGGAGAAGCAAAAGAAAGTAATTCCCTTGACGTTTAGTTCTTTCGCCGCTTTGACGACTTCCATCAAAATATCGGCACCCTCGCGATGGCCTTCGTTAGCAGAGGAAAGGCGCTTTTTGGCCCAGCGTCGATTTCCATCGGGAATAATGGCAATATGGCGAGGAATGCGTGAGCGATCCAAACGCGCAAGCTGCGCGGGATGGAAACGGGTAGACTTTTCCTGGAAAGGCATAACAGCCATATCAACCGACATAAAAAAATCCTATAGAATAAAGGTTTGCGAAAGAATAACTAAAATAGAATTGCACGAGTAGTTTTTTTTATTTTCGCTTTGCCTTTTATACCGAAGTGAATGCAGAAATCAATTTGAAATCACTTCGGTAAAATCGTTAGTCGCCTGCTTTTAAAACTTCCATGAAAGCGCTTTGAGGGATGTTGACCTTTCCTATCTCCTTCATGCGCTTCTTCCCTTTCTTCTGCTTTTCCCATAGCTTGCGTTTACGAGTGATGTCTCCGCCATAGCATTTTGCGGTCACGTTCTTGGTGATGGCGCGTATGGTTTCACGAGCGACGATTTTTCCGCCAATTGCGGCCTGAATGGGGACTTTAAATAATTGCATGGGAATGACTTCTACCAGCTTGGCGCAGATGGCCCTTCCTTTGCTTTCTGCCTTAGAGCGGTGGACTAGGCATGAAAATGCGTCAACAGGCTCTTCATTGACCCGAATCTCAAGTTTAATGATATCGCTTTGTTCATAAGAGTCGAATTCATAATCAAATGATCCATAGCCTTTCGTAATGGACTTGAGCTTGTCATTAAAATCGGTGATAATTTCATTTAGCGGAAAGCGGTAGGTAAGCAGCAAGCGTCTCGCATCCATGGTTTCTGTCTTTACGCAGACGCCGCGCTTATCCATCCCCAGATTCATGATGGCTCCTAAGTATTCCGACGGGATCATGATATGGCATTTGACCCAAGGCTCTTCGACTAAGTCGATAAAGGTCGGATCAGGATAATGGGCGGGATTGTCCACTTCTTTGGATGTTCCGTCATTGAGCGTAAAGCGGTAAATGACGCTTGGAGCTGTCGAAATGATGTCGATGTCGAATTCACGTTGAATGCGTTCGAAGACGATTTCCAAGTGAAGAAGGCCCAAGAATCCGCAGCGGAATCCAAATCCCAAAGCCGTACTGCTTTCTTGTTCGATATGCAAGGCCGAATCGTTGAGCTGAAGCTTGACGAGCGCATCGCGCAAAGCCTCGAAATCCGTTGCATCAATGGGATAAATTCCGGCAAATACGACAGGTCGGATCAAGCGAAAGCCCGGCAATGGATCGGCAGCAGGGTATTTCTGCAAAGTAATGGTGTCGCCGATCTTGACATCCGTCGTGTTTTTAATATTGGCGATCATATAGCCCACTTCGCCTGGTCGCAAAGAATCGACAGGCTTTTCTTTGGGCGTAAACATTCCCACTTCCAACACTTCGAAATTTTTATTGGTCGCCATCATTTTAATCAGCGATCCCTTTTTGATTTCACCGCTCATGATGCGGATATACACCATTACGCCGCGATAAGTGTCATAATGTGAATCAAAAACCAAGGCCCGCAGAAGGTCGTCTTCCGGCTCTTTTGGAGAAGGAACAGAAGTCAAGATGCGCTCTAATACCTGGTCTATTCCAATGCCCGATTTAGCCGAGCAGCCAATGGCATCCGATGCGTCTAGTCCGATCACATCTTCGATCTGCTTGCGGACGCCTTCCACATCTGCGGCAGGAAGGTCAATTTTATTGATAACGGGAACGATCTCCAGGTTTCTTTCCAAAGCCAAGTGGACATTTGCCAGACTTTGCGCTTGCACGCCTTGGCCGGCATCGACGACAAGCAAAGCTCCTTCACAAGCGGCAAGAGAGCGCGACACTTCATAAGTAAAGTCAACGTGGCCGGGAGTGTCAATCAAATTGATTTGATAAATTTCGCCATCTTTGGCCTCATAATACATGGTGACAGGATGCGCTTTGATGGTAATCCCTCTTTCTCGCTCTAAGTCCATGTCATCGAGAAGCTGCTCTTGCATATCGCGGGCGGCAACAGTATGAGTCAACTCAAGGAGACGGTCAGCTAAAGTCGATTTGCCATGGTCGATATGAGCAATAATTGAAAAATTACGAATATTTTTTATGTTGTATTTGTACATGTGATAGTTTTCCAAAATAATTAGGAAGAGAAATAAATTTAATTGATTTAGCTAAACTTTTCAAGAGGGGAGTGAAATAGATAATCTCTCTCTCATGCTCGATTGAAATAGGGCCAACGCTACAAGAAAATAAAGATCGAAAAAGTTGCGGCCAAGATGACTCGAACATCCACCGAGTTGCCCCGACTAGAACCTGAATCTAGCGCGTCTACCAATTCCGCCATGGCCGCAAAGAAAATACCGAATGGAATTGAGGATGATTATAAAGCAACAACTGATTTTGGTAAATTGAATAATGCATGTGGAGTGAAATAGTAAAAAATAAAAAAATTTTTTGACAAAGCAAACTAAACCCATTATGAATGGAATGAAGCTCTAAACGGAAAAAACTAATAGGAGGGTTGATATGCAATCTGTTTCATCATCGCCAGTTGTTCAGGCATGGCATCCAAACTTTGTGGGGCATAGTTTTTTTAAAACAGCTTTAGAAAAATGTAAGGCCGAGCATCAGGAAACTGAGCTTGGGAAGGAATTGATAGAACACTTTGAAGCGCATATTAAAGATTTGCAAGAGTTAATCCAGCATTATCACCCTTTGACGGTTGAATTGCGTGAAAAGATAAAAGAGCTATTCGGCAGCGATAAAGCGTTGAATAAAGTGTATTCTGCCGGCAGTCATTATATCCCTTTAAATTTTACTAAGGGCATTCTTCAACGCCAAGATGTAGGCAAAAAAACAAACGAAAGTGCGGATCCCGTCGTCAATCAAGCCTATGACATCACAGCCGTCACGCAGCAATTTTACAAATCTGTGCATAGCATTGATTTAAATAAGCTGCTGGCCGAATCTGTGGCTAGCACATTACCTTTAGTGTCTATTGTTCATTACGGCGGAGCGTCCGGAACGAAAACAGGCTATGACAATGCCTTTTGGACTCCCCAGCCAGGTGAAATGGTTTACGGCGATGGCAGATTCTTTAAACCGTTAGTCGGAGAGCCGACAGTCGGCATTCATGAAATCTCCCATATGGTAACGCAAGAGTTGGGAGGAGCGAAGGTGAGCCAGACAGGCAAACCGACGGGGATTGATTATGTAGCGGATGCAGGCGGAATAAATGAAGCTAATTCGGACCAAGCGGCCGTCGCTGCTTTACAGCAAAAAGACAAAAAAATGCCGCGCGATGAGGATTGCCCATGGCGCATCGGTCAGGGATTATTTAGAGACAATCCTAGCTATGCGCTGCGCGATATGAAGCAGCCAGGAAACGGCTATAAAGATGATCCGTATCTGGGCAGCGATCCGCAAGCGGGCTATGATGACTATCTGAGCTGGAAGGATCATGCGCAGGATGTCGATCCGCACTTGTCTTCGGCTGTCGGCCTCAAATGGTATTATGAAACGGCCGTTTTATGCGCGGATGCCAAGAACCTCCCCACTTGGGAAACGGTTGAAAAAATTCGGGTTGCCGCTCTGCCTTTATGTCCGGCTAACGTCACCTATCCGCAATACGCCACTGTTACCATGAAAGTGGCCCAAGAGCTTTTCCCTGAGACGGATGCCATCTGGCAAAATGTTGGCAAAGCATGGGGTGTTGTGAAGGTATTGACCTAATCCGCTATTTTTGGAGCGTGGCCGCTTGCTGCTGCGCTCCTTCCTTCCTCTATATTTTTTAATTCAGATAAATATTAGAAAAAAATAGCAGAAATGGCTTATGGTTTGTCTCAAAAAATAATTAATCATTCGCCATGTTCTCTCTTTATCCTCATCTTCTCGATCCCTTCCCGTGCGCATCGGAAAAAAAACAGGCTTACGCTTTACTGACTGAAAGGCATTTGCAAGCTGTCTGGCTGGAACAAAAATATGTGCGCGGGTGGACGACTAAAGAAGGGGAGAGAATAGAGGTGCTTTCTCCTGGAATTTGGAATACAGAGGCAGGGCCCGATTTTTTAAAGGCCCATATCCGCATTGGCAAGCAAGAGTATAGAGGCGATATAGAGATTCATTTAAGCGATGAGGAGTGGTATGCTCACGGCCATCATCAAGATCCCCGCTACAATCAAGTCATGCTGCATCTGTCCTACCACCTTCCGTCTCGTGCATTATCTATTAGGAAAGAGAACGGCCAGGCTGCCGTCCAAGTTTATGTGGAGAAAAGCTTGAGCGTTCCGCTTTCCCGTCTCATGCGCTTGGTCGATTTAGATCTTTATCCTTATAGACGCTTTGTCAGCAGCGGGAAATGCGAGAAAGAGCTTTTTCAGCGTTTAAGCGAATCTCAAATTAAAGATTTGTTGATGTCAGCCGCTTACTGGCGTTTAGAAAGAAAAGCTGATTATTTGCAAAATCGGCTGGCCGACCGTTCTCTTCAGTTGGCAGGAGGCATGGCGATGGCTCTGGGGTATCGGCACAATGCGGAGGCGTTCTTAGAGCTATTTTTATTTTTGCTTCCCTACCGGGATCTTCCTTATTCCGATTTATTGGCCATCGCTTTGGGTTGCTGCGGCTTTTTCGAAGAGGGGCGTAAATGGAGTTGGGAGCAGTCGATCTATTATCAACAGCTGCGAACAGCTTGGGGTGCATGGAAAGATCAGATTATCCACCAAGCCTCGCTGCGCTTGGACCGCATCCGGCCGCTCAATCATCCTATTCGACGCTTGGCTTATTTAGTCAAGCTTCTGCAAGATCGCAAACTCGATTCTTTGTGGTTTGATTTATTAGCGGTCTGGCAAGCGCAGGCGATAGATGTCCAATCTCCGAAAGAAGTGGTTAAACTGGTGCAGCGGCTCATTGACCTTATTCCCAATTATGAAGACCCCTATTGGAAGCGGCACTTTACCTTTGAAGCTTGCGTTCAAAGAGAAGAGTTGCCGTTGGTCGGAGAAGATCTCAAGCGAGAGATGCTAATCAATACGTATTTGCCCTTGCTTTATGCCACTATTAAAGAAAAAGGAGATTATGAGGAATGGCGCGCTTTTCAACGGCTATACCAAACATTAAAATCTCCTCTCTCCAGTAAGAAACGTTATTTGATGCATCGCTTTTTTGGGGAAAGTTCCAAAAAGAATCTTTTAAAGTACTCCGAAATGGCTCAAGGAGCCTATCAACTGCATAAAGATTTCTGCTTGCATTTTGAAGCAAGCTGTGATGGCTGCCCTTTTGTCGAGCGCTATCTTAGCCGGGAAATGTCTTAGCAATAGGCAGAAGGAGTGAGCGAAGGTCATTATGAATTTAAAAGATTTCATCAAGCATCAGCATGCATCATTGCCTAGCTGATCAATTCCGGGCTATTGAAGGAGCATGCGCTGATAAGTCTTCTAAAGTAGCTGAGAAAAGATGGATAGGTCTTTATAATCGACAATATAGCCCTTAAAGCATAAGTTTTTGCTGGCCCATTTGGCCTTCTTGGCAGCAATCTATAAACGCTTCCATTTAAATTGGGTTTGAACCACGCTTTGCTTTAAAGAAGCCTTTTCTTCTTGAATGCGCTGCTCTTCCTTTAGTTCCATTAACTCTTTTAACAGGCTCATTAAAGGGCGTCAGGGGCATCTTCATTGCCTTTTATACTTAGCCAAATTTTGAGATTAGTTGCTTTAGGGAAAAGAACGCGAATGAAGTCACTAGCGATTTTTAATACATCCTCTAATAGGTTATTCTTAACCTCAGGAGGTTGAGAGCGGACTTTCCTTTTTACTTAATTTAATGAAATTTTCCTTCTCGATTTTGTATTCCCATTGCCAAGTGGGCCGTTCGATTTTAACAAGTTCTTCTACCCATTCTCCTTGCTGGTTGGCAGAAAGCGTCAAGCGATGGAAGGCCGGGACTTCAAAGAGGCAATTGCCTTCTAACGTCACCTGATCGGCAAAAAATTCAGCCCCTTCATGCAGAATAATTTTGACGCACTCTTGGCGCTTGATTTGATTCTTCCAGAACGTGTGTTCGGCTTGGTAATCGACGCCCTTGTTCCGGACGACGACGCGGTGAAGCATGCAGCGGCTTTCGCGTCCATAGGACAAGAGTCCGTCTTGTCCTTTTGTTCCTAAAGGCTCCGCCGCTTCAATGAGCAAGCTGCCTGTCAAATCAAGGGAGCTAATATCCACTTCAGCGATTTCAAGCTGGAGCTCTGCGCCTGGGGCAAAACGGCCTTTGCGAATTTTTTGGGCAATAATGGCATATAAAGGACCAAGGGCAGGGTGAAAGAGAAAAATACAAGCAGGGCCTTTTTTTAAATACTCTTCTACATTTGCATTTGGCGGCATGTCAAATTGGCAATTTTGCTCTAGAAGGTTGCGGTTGTTCGAGAGCATGTCATAATAAGCCTGTTCAGGCGTAGACACGGGCGATTCACCGGGATTATAAGATTTCTTGGTCGTCGAAATGGTCTTAACCCGTTGATTATAGACGATAAAAGTTCTTAAATTTTTTCTAAAATTTTCCCGTTTAAGGGGATGTTTGAAACGATCGACAAGATAGTCTGCAATATTCTGCATGGTTGATTCCAGGCGGCCTCCAAGTACAGCAGAAGCCTTTCCTTCCGGATCAATATAGGAGACTTTTGATTTCATGTTAATCAATTGGCCTGGGATCGGACAGTCTTTCAGCGCTTCTCGGATAGAGGGAATATGGACGAATAAAATATTCGTATTGGTCGGGTAGATTGAGAAAGGGCTGCCAGGCTTGGCTGGTTCTTCTCCAATGCCTTTTTGAGCAAAATCCGTATATTCAATATTGGTCAGGCGGTATTCAAAGCCTTCGCTTGTTTGCGTCTCGATGACAACGTTAGTCCCCTCGGCGCTATTTAACAACCGCTCGCATGAAACAAAACCAAGCGCTTTGTCCATTTTGCATCCAATCCCTATTAATCCCAACAGAGAGCAATCCGTCCCAGCTAAAGGATTGTTAATTTGCCTGACTAAGCAATGCTGCCTCTTTTGTGCAAGCAGCCAATCAAAGACGCCTTGCTCTTCGGCCAATTTCCAAAGAACTCCATGTCCTCCTGGTTTGCGGGTAAGAGTCAAAGAAGAAGATAATGACCAGTTTCCTTCCTGAGTAATGACGGGCACAAGCGGTTGAATAAAAAAGTAAAAACTTTGAGGGGATCTGCCAAACCAGCGATTCTGCCTGCAAATGGCCAAAATGTGATTATGGTTGTTTTTCTCTATAGAGGTCATCATGGCAATAGGGGTCTGCAGCTGCTTGCCATATAATTTGAAGTATAAATATTCGCGCGCTTGTAAGTCTCGGATTAACCCTTCCAAAAGAGTGCGGCCCAAGAATGGAAGAACGGCTGCCGGCAAAGGAACGCCTGTATATTCATCTATGAGGTTGAGGCGATCTCCCGCTCCGCCGACGGGATAAATTTCTCCCAGTTGATCTAGGCTTTCAATTCCCCAATCAATGGATTGCCTGACTTCGCGATTGTCCTGGCCCAAATAAAGCCCTTCCGGATGGATGTATTGTGCGTGATCTAGAGCAGCGCCAGAAGAGTTATTTTGATTGACGATGAAAGTTAAAACGGTGAGATGATAGCCGATGATCCCGCCCATATAGCGGTAAAAATCTTCTAAATTCAGTAATTGCTCCAGCAGGTTTCTCAAGCGGTCTGGCCAATCGTCTTTAGTGTGATGCATATTAAAAACAATAGGGCCTTGGCCAATGGCTATGATGGATTTAATGACGTAATCGCACTCGGGATTCAATCCGGCTAGAAAAGTTTTTAAAGGACTCGGGGAATGAAGGAACTCTTGTACAACCGGAAGAGAATTTAAAATAGAGAGCTTTTCAAGCGTATTTGAAGCTTTTTGAAGAGAAGAGGTCAAGAGAGTCAACTCTTGGATTTGCTGTTCTAAAGTTAAACTCGTTTTACTGCTGCACATGCGAATGCTCACAAATAAGAAATATGCTCATCTATCCTTAATAAGTTCAGGGTGCCAGGATTAGCGGTTTACTTCAAGGTTATCTAAATGATTCAACGATTAAACCGCTAATTTTAAATAACTTAATAAATTCTTGCTTTGGCATTTTATTTTAGGCTCTTTAGAAAGCGTTTATTCCCTTCCTTCCCTGTTTGCAATCAATTCCAAGAAGAGTATGTTAAAAAAATATCTTTCATTAAGAAACTTGAAGGAGCTGCTATATTAAAGGAGTAAGTATGTCAAAGCAAGATCAAAATTGTTCAAAAGAAGAAGAAAAAAAGAAAAATTATGAGGAACCAACCGGATCCCATAAAGAAAAAGCTCCTGAGAATCAATTACATGCTGCAGGCAAGGGGGATAGGCAAGGCGTAAAATCTGGAGAAATCAAGCATCAGGAAAAAGATAATAAAAAGAAACAGCCAGCAGATTCTACTCAGC
Source organism: Candidatus Protochlamydia phocaeensis (assembly GCF_001545115.1). NCBI lineage: Bacteria > Pseudomonadati > Chlamydiota > Chlamydiia > Parachlamydiales > Parachlamydiaceae > Candidatus Protochlamydia > Candidatus Protochlamydia phocaeensis. The sequence goes on along the minus strand of NZ_FCNU01000021.1, from coordinate 19,837 downwards.
GAGATTTGGATCGCAATGAAGGACAAATGCGCGAACAAAAGCCCTAAACTGCTTACGAGAGACTTAAATAACAATTAAGAGCTTGATCAATAAATTGCTTTGACTAGAAAATGTAACAGAGATAAAAGAATCCCGATAAGATAGCTAGAGATTCTCATTTATAAATTGTATCCATCAATATCAAAGGAGATTAGGGATGACAAAAGACAAGAAAAATTCTGCATTTATGAGACCTGTACAAGTAAGCGAAGCCCTTGCTGAGATTGTCGGCAATGGCCCTATGCCACGAACAGAAGTGACAAAACGCGTTTGGGATTATATTAAAAAGCACAAATTGCAAGATCAAACAAACAAGCGCAATATCAATCCTGATGCTAAACTTGGAAAAGTATTGGGATCTACACAAGCCATCGATATGTTTAAAATGACAAGCAAAATTGCGAAGCACTTAAAAGAGCCAGAATTAACAGGTTCTAATAAGCATTAATCGCTTTTGCAAGGAGCCGTGTCTAAATCTATTCAGCTATGTCCTTTCCTGACTTTGGACAAGATTAGAAAGAAGGAATCAATCAACAAAGAATTGGTTTTCTTTTATTTTAATGGATAGACAAGTCGCTTGGATCGGCTGGATGACAATTTTTTGGGCACGGCTTTTTTTTATCCTTTCTCTCTTTTTCTTCTTTAACAGGCATGCTTTGAGAGCGTGGACAGTCTCTGAATAGCAAAGCCTTTTAAACGTTCTTTTTTTTATTTAATGCAATGCATTATAATTTCTTACATTATACTTCTCATTCCTTTTTAAAAAATATTTTGTCTCATTACAAAGTAAACAGTTGAATCCAATTTTGGATGAGAAGATTAATTAATAGGGAAGACATGCGTAAGAAAAAATGGTCGGAATGGTTATGGGATGCATGGTGTATGGCCTCTGTGATAGGCGTATGGCCGCGTTTTATAGAACCGCATTTGCTTTCCCTCACCCGGCTGTCTTTGCCCATTCCTCTTTTGTCAAAAGATTTAATTGGGCTTAAAATTTTGCACATGAGTGATTTGCATTGGAACGATCATTTTTCTCCTTTGCTTAGCAGAAAAATGATTAATCGCATTCAGCGTTTGCAGCCCGACCTGATTGTGTGCACGGGAGATTTTATTTGCCGCTCCAAATTGGAAAATAAAGAAGGGTTGAAGCGGCTTCTTTGTGCGCTAAAAGCTCCTCTCGGCTGCTTTGCCGTATTGGGAAATCACGATTACGAGCGCTTTGTAACGGTAAATGCTAGGGGAGAATATGATGTGGAGCCCGCTTCGCCGCATTCGGATATTGGCAAGGGATTTAAGCGGTTGTTCAATTCTACGCCTTTGGCAAAGACCATTACGCCTGAAGCGCAGAAAGTCGGTTTGCATGAAGAGTTGATAAATCTATTGGAGCAAACACCTTTTCAAGTTTTAAATAATACGACTAAGCTGGTAGCGGTCAAAGACAGCTGGATAAATATATGCGGAGTGGGGGAATACACGCTCGGCCGGTTTCAGCCCCAGCAGGCGTTTCAGTCCTATAACACGCTTTATCCGGGTATTATTCTTTCCCATAATCCCGATACGCTTACTATCCTCAAAAATTATCCGGGAGAGATTATACTAGCCGGTCATACTCATGGCGGACAGGTCAATTTGCCCGGCTTATGGAAAAAATTTACGCGCATTGAAAACTTAGAATTTAAGCGCGGGCTTAAAAGAATCGGCAAAAAATGGGCGTATATTAATCGAGGCATTGCCAGCGTATTGAGGTTCCGCTGGTTTTCCATGCCTGAATTGACCTTAATAACTCTTGGAAAAGGCTAATCCATGAATCAAATAACCTCTTTTAGCGTCGTCTTTTTAGCAGGAGGAATGGGAACCCGGATGGGAAGGGATATCCCAAAGCAGTATCTGCCTATTCTCAATAAACCGCTTGCTTTGCATAGCTTTGAAGTCTTTGTCCATCTTCCGGAGGTAAAGCATCTCATTGTCGTATGCGAACCTGAATATCAGAAGTTGTTTCTTCCCTATCAAGAAAAGAAATCGTTGAGCTTTGCTTCTCCAGGCATGCGCCGCCAGGACTCCGTATTTAATGGTATTCAGCTCCTGCAAGGCGATCCGCTTGTTTGCATTCACGATTCCGCCCGTCCGCTGATTTCCGCTGGGCTTGTCCGCCAGGTCGTTCAAGCTGCCGATGAATGGGGAGCTGCCGTCGCCGGCGTCCCTGTGAAAGCCACCATTAAAATCTGCAATGACGATCAGATTGTCCTTAGCACGCCCGATCGCGCGCAGGTTTGGGAAATGCAAACTCCGCAAGTGGTACGCTTAAGCCTGTTGCAAGAAGGCTTTGCAAAAGCCCTGCAGCAAAATTTGACCGTAACGGATGATGTCTCTTTGGTCGAACTGCTTGGCAAGCCCGTCAAAGTGGTCAAGGGACCTTATGAGAATATCAAAGTGACGACGCCGGATGATCTTTTTATCGCGCAACAACTGTTAGAGAGAGCATGCACACCTACAAATTGACAATTGCTTATGACGGGACCCATTACAGCGGATGGCAGATCCAACCGAATGCGCCCTCGATCCAACAACATCTCCAAGAGACCCTTTGTACGCTCTTAAGGGAAGAAAAGGTCGTGGTTACCGGATCCGGGCGCACAGATGCCGGTGTGCACGCCATTGCGCAAATCGCCCATTTCAAGTCGGAAAAAAGGCTCGATCTCAACCGTCTGCAATTTGCCCTCAATGGCATGCTGCCCCATGATATACGGATCAAACAGGCGGAAATGGCCGCCCTTCACTTTCACGCGCAATATAGCGCCATTGGAAAAGAATACCATTATTTTTTGCATCTCGACCGCGTCATGGATCCTTTCCGCCGCCTCTATTGCTGGCATGTCCACAGCAAAATCGATAGCGATTTATTGAAAGAAGCGGCAGCACGGTTTGTCGGCACGCATGATTTTACCTCATTTGCCAATGAGGCGCATACGGGCACGGCTGCGCACGATCCTGTTCGCACGCTTTATCGTTTGGATATCAAACCGGTCGAAGGCGGGTTGCGAATGGAATTCGAGGGGAATGGATTTCTATATAAAATGGTGCGCAACATTGTCGGGACTTTGGAGGAAGTGGCATCCCATAAACGTCCTTTAGAGGATATAGAGGCCATTTTTGCAGCCAAAGATCGCCGCAAAGCCGGCAAGGCCGCTCCCCCGCAAGGCCTTTTTTTGGCGCGAGTCGATTATCCGGGCGATCATTTAATGAAATTATCGGGTAGCGAGCCTCAAGGGGTGCTTTGAATGGCAGTAAAAGTGGGATAGTAGCAAAGATGCGAAACGAGGGTTTGGTTTAAATAAGGGGAGTCGGGAGGGCAGATCAACACAGCTTTGGCAGGCGTTTGCAAAAGCGCATTCAACCCGCGCGGACTATCTTCAAATCCAATGATGCGATCGTCCTCTCTAGCATACCGCTTAATGGCTAATTGGTAGCATTCGGGATGCGGCTTTGGATGGGTGTAATCCTCGCGGGTAATCCAATAAGGAATGGTATCGAGAATGGGATTTTGTTCGCGAATGGTTTGAATGACGGCAAGGGGAGAGTGAGTGACGACACAGCGGCGGATGTCCGCTTGCTGCAGGGCGAGCAAAAGAGAATGGACTCCGGGCATAAGCTGCGCTGCGCCTTCTTGTAAAAGCGCTAGAAAAGCGCGCTTTTTATCTTCGTAAAGGACGGACCAGTTAGGCTCTTGTGCCTGCAAAGCGGGGAATTCGGCATAAATTTGATCGCGCAGGGCAGTCGGTTGATGATGCGCCGCATCGGAATAGCGCTGAAAGCTCCAATTAAGCGTAAACCCTCTTTGGGCGCACATGCGAAGATAGGCTTGATAATGGAGATGTTCGGTATTGACTAAAAGGCCGTCGAAATCGAATAAAAAAAGCTGATAATGATGAATCCATTGCATAGTCATATCCTTCCTGAACATGCAATTAGTTTAAAGTAGATGAATTTAAAAGGGTAGCGCCATGATAGGCAGAAAAGTTTTAATAGGCTTCCTTGCTTTGCTGATGCTATTAAGCTGTTCGTCTTCTAAACCTTCCTCGCCCCTTTCTCCTCCCTTAAAAGGGGAGTATCTCTATCGTCATCATGGGGAATCGCTTTTTCAAGTCGAACCCATGGCGCCTTTGAAACGGGAGTCTTATCCGTGGGAAGAAAGAAAAGGCGGCGTTTATCCTGCCATTACCAAAGATTTTTTCCGTTGCAAGGGAAGCAGCCTGAATCCCGTCCATTTTGTGCAAAAAGAAAAGGAGCTGGTCCGCTATTACGATTGCGGAGGGCCGCAGCGGCATAGCCTGCCTTTGCGCGAGAACAAAGAATTCATATACCCCATTCTCATCGATTTGCTCAACTACTTGCAGGATAAGACCGGCAAACGCATCGTCATCACTTGCGGGCATTGCTGTCCCGATCACAATCTCTATTTAGATCCCTCGCCGGCCAATCAAGCCTCGAAGCATTTGCTCGGAGCTGAAGTCGATTTTTATATTCAGGGCATGGAGCAGCAGCCGGAGGCTGTCGTCAATCTCATTCTCGCTTATTACAAGGAGAATCCCAAGTATAAGGGACTTAGCGACTTTGAAGAATTTAAACGCTATGACAAAGGCGATAGCCGAACGGCTATCCAGCCTTGGTATAATAAAGAAATTTTTATCAAGCTTTTTAAAAAGACAGAGGGAAGGGATTTTGACAACCGGCATCCCTATCCTTATATCAGCATTCAAGTGCGCTATGATTGGGACTTGCAGGAGAAGGTGATTTATACGTGGGATAAGGCTTTTCGCAATTTTCATCGCTGGTAATGCATTTTCTGCTTTGACAAAATGTGGATAATCCTTATACTCTTGGGTATTCTATGCCGATGTGGCGGAATTGGTAGACGCGGTAGACTCAAAATCTACTTCTAGCAATAGAGTGCTGGTTCGAGTCCGGTCATCGGCATCATGGCGCTTTCCCAGGGGAAAGCGCCTTTTTTATTTTAAGCCTCTGCAAGAAATCGCCCTCTCTGCATTCATTCCCTTAGTTTCATCCCTATTTTTCTGAAAATGCCATTTTGCGAGAAATATCAAGTCGCTTTTGCTTAATTTTTATTGAATCCTCTATGTATAAAATCCTTTTAGATATGCAGAAGCGAAAGATTAAAATGGCAATATTTTCATAAGCCATCTTTCATGGCTCTTCTGCAATTCAATTTGCTTTCTCAGAATGACAAGTAGTTTTAATTTTGGAATCCGAAGTCTGATGGATTCTTTTATTAATTCTTTTTTGTGTAATTAATAAATGACTAACAAATAAATATTTGCGATTGAAAGTCTCATGAAAATTGATTAGAATGCTCGGAAAAATTATGGAATCTTGAGCGATGGCAAAAGATGTAAAAAATGCTCGAACCCCTGTTTATTTTTGAACGAAAAATACAAGCGCATAGCAAATAGAATTCTTGAGAAATTTCAATATCTTGAATTCTTTTTTATGTACTTAACAAGTTTTTAAAGTATGCGGATAAAGGAGTAACAAATGAAAACGAAAGTAAATTCGACATCAGGCGCTAACCTTGGCTTTGAGCAACAATTATGGGCTGCGGCCGATAAAATGCGCGGTCACATGGACCCAGCAGAATACAAACACGTTGCTTTAGGTTTGATTTTCCTTAAGTATATCTCAGACGCTTTCGAAGAGAAATACAATAAGCTCAAAACTGAAGAAGGGGCCGATCCCGAAGATCGTGACGAATACCTTGCAGAGAATGTCTTTTGGGTGCCAAAACTTGCTCGTTGGGAAAATATTAAATCTAATGCCCGTTCTGTAAAAATCGGCACGATCATCGATGAAGCCATGTCAGAACTCGAAAAGGAGAACAGCGCACTCAAAGGCATTTTACCTAAAGACTATGCAAGACCTGCTTTAAACAAGGAAAAGCTTGGTGATCTCGTTGATTTAATGAGTACAATCAGCATGCATACACAAGGACAGAAAGACGTTCTTGGTCGTGTTTATGAATACTTTCTTTCCCGTTTTGCCAGCGCAGAAGGCAAAGGCGGTGGAGAATTCTACACACCTCAATCCATTGTTCGTCTCCTTGTCGAAATGCTAAAACCCTATAAAGGGCGCGTATATGACCCTTGCTGTGGCTCAGGTGGAATGTTTGTTCAATCAGAAAAATTCGTCGAAAGTCACGGTGGTCGGATCGGCGATATTTCTATCTACGGCCAAGAATCCAATCCCACCACTTGGCGTCTCTGCAAAATGAATCTAGCCATCCGTCAAATTGAAGGTAACATTGGTTCGAGAAATGCTGACACCTTCCACAATGACTTACATAAAGACCTAAAAGCAGATTATATCATTGCAAACCCACCCTTTAACATTTCCGATTGGGGCGGTGAAAATTTACGCGAAGATATGCGCTGGAAATTTGGAGTACCTCCAGTAGGAAATGCCAATTATGCTTGGCTTCAACATATGGTTCATCATCTTGCCCCTCATGGAGTAGCAGGAGTTGTTCTTGCCAATGGCTCGATGAGTTCGAATACAAGCGGGGAAGGGGAAATACGCAAACGTCTTATTGAAGAAGATCTTGTTGATTGCATGGTTGCTCTTCCGGGGCAGCTATTTTATTCAACACAAATTCCCGTATGCCTTTGGTTTTTAGCAAAAGACAAAAGTGGTGGCTTAGCTGGAAAAGGCAAACTTCGTGATCGCAGAGGAGAAATCCTGTTTATCGATGCGCGTAAGTTAGGTTTTATGGCAGATCGCACTCATAAAGACCTCGATTTAGCAAAAGACATTAGCTATATCACCAGTACCTATCATTCTTGGCGTGGTGAAAAAGTCGATCATCTTTCTTTCTTAGACGGTTATCAAGATATTCCTGGATTCTGCAAATCAACGACATTAGAAGAAGTTCAAGAACATGGTTACGTTCTTACCCCAGGACGTTATGTCGGCACTGAAGAAATTGAGGAAGAAGAAGGCTCTTTTCACGAGAAAATGCAAGAATTGACAAAGATTCTTGCTGAACAAATGGCTAAATCCCAAGAAATGGACAACGAAATTCGTAAGCAACTAGCGAGGGTTGGGTATGAGTTCTGATTGGAATGTGGTTTGCCTTGAAGAAATCTGCTTAATGATTAAAAGAGGAATTAGTCCAAAATATTCTGAAAAAGATGGTGTTCTTGTAATTAATCAAAAATGTGTTCGCAATCAAAGACTTTCACTAAAAGAAGCTAGGAGAAATAATTTTAAATTAAAAAATGTACCTCAAGAAAAATATATTCAGATAGGAGATGTTTTAATTAATTCCACAGGAACTGGAACATTAGGGAGAGTAGCTCAAGTTAAAAAAATTACTGAACCGACAACTGTTGATTCTCATGTTACAATTGTAAGGCCCAATTCAAATCTTATAAACAAAGATTATTTCGGTTGGGTATTACGTTCAAAGGAATCATTTATAGAATCTTTAGGAGAGGGGTCTACTGGTCAAACCGAATTGTCCCGAGCGCGACTAGAAAAAATGCAATTACATATCCCTTGTTTACAGGCTCAAGAAACTATAGCCAATATTCTTAACTCTCTGGATGATAAAATTGAACTAAATCGTCAGATATGCAAAACGTTAGAAAATATTGCTGACAGCCTTTTCAAAAGCTGGTTTATCGATTTTGATCCTGTAAAGACGAAAGCAGTAGGCCGAAGGCCTGAAGGCTTGAGCCCAGAAATTGCGGATCTGTTTCCTGAAAGTTTTATTGATTCACTTTCAGGACTTATACCTGCTGGGTGGAAAATTGTACACCTCCATGATGTGTCAAATATAGTTTATGGCAAGAACCTCCCAACTAGTGAATTAATTGAAAATGGTTTTCCTGTTTTTGGAGGAAATGGTCTAATCGGTTACCACACAACTTTTTTATATGACGAACAACAAGTAATAATTGCTTGTCGGGGTGCAGCTTCAGGAAAAATTCATCGAACAGATCCTAAATCTTTTGTTACAAACAATTCACTCATTTGTGAAGTGTTAAAAAACAGGGATATAAATAGATACTATCTTGAATACATGCTTAAATATTTAGATATGACTAGATATGCTACTGGTTCTGCACAGCCTCAAATAACAATTCAAAATTTAAAAAATGTTACTTTTTGGATACCTAAAAAGAAATTAATGATTGCGTTCGGTGAGATAATATCATCTCTTCATGAAAAAGTGTTGGCTCTCAACATTAACACAGAAATTCTATCAGAAATTAGAGATACCTTTCTTCTCAAACTCATCAGTGGAGAAATCAAAATTCAAGAGGCTGAAATGTTAATTTCAGCCACAATTTAAGGAAATTATTATGAGCCAAGGAAGGTTCTCAGAAGACATAGTAGAACAAGCAACACTTGCTTGGTTTGAAGACTTGGATTATGAATTAATTCAAGGGGCTAATATTGCTCCTGATAGTCTAAATCAAGAACGCAAAAACTATTCCGATATCGTTCTTGAACAGCGTCTACTTTCCTCATTAACAACGATAAATCCGAATCTTTCCACCGAAATTCTAAAAGACGTTTGTCGAAAAGTAATCGCTTCTAGAGCGCCGGATCTTATTGAAGACAATTATTTATTCCATCGCATGCTTGTCGAGGGGGTCGATATTGAATATACAAGAGAGGATGGCAGCATCGCCGGAGATAAAGCCTACTTAATTGACTTTGAAAACATTGCGAATAACAGTTTTATAGCCGTCAATCAATTCACAGTTGTTGAGAACAAGCGCAATCGCCGTCCTGATATCGTTATTTTCATTAATGGTATCCCTTTAGCAGTTATTGAGCTCAAAAATGCGGTCAACGAAAATACCACCCTTACTCATGCCTACAATCAGCTTCAGACATACAAGAAAGATATACCGTCTATTTTTAGAACAAACAGCCTTCTAGTGATTTCAGATGGAACTGAGGCAAAAGTTGGTTCTTTGACCGCTAATAAAGAACGCTTTATGCCATGGAGAACAATTGATGGCAAAACGATAGCGCCGAAAGGAACTGCTGAACTTGAAACATTGTTAAAGGGCTTGTTTCGCCACGATGTTCTTTTGGATCTCATACGCAATTTCATGGTATTTGAAATCGATGGAGAAAAAATTGTCAAAAAAATTGCAGCCTACCATCAGTATCATGCAGTGAACAAAGCCATTGAATGTACGATCGATGCTTCCGCCCCAAGCGGGGATAAAAGAGCCGGAGTCATTTGGCATACCCAAGGGTCTGGAAAAAGTTTGTCCATGGCATTCTATGCGGGAAAAATTATTCAACAAAAAGCGATGCAAAATCCAACCCTGATTGTTTTAACGGATAGAAACGATTTGGACGAGCAGCTTTTTGGAACATTCTCGAGCTGCAAAGAACTTTTACGCCAGACGCCCGCTCAAGCAAATGATCGAAAACATTTGAAAGAACTACTTTCTGTAGCTTCAGGTGGGGTAATTTTTACAACCATTCAGAAATTCTCACCATACAACGGAGAATCCTATCAGCTACTTTCAGATCGACGCAATATCATCGTGATTGCCGATGAAGCCCATCGCAGCCAGTACGATTTTATCGATGGTTTTGCAAGGCATATGCGTGATGGGTTACCAAATGCTTCTTTCATTGGCTTTACAGGCACACCGATCGAACTTTCCGATAAAGATACCTATGCTGTTTTTGGTGACAATATTCACACCTATGATATTCAACAGGCTGTTGAAGATGGCGCAACCGTTCGGCTTTACTATGAAAGTAGGCTCGCTAAAATTGAGCTTAACGAAAAAGAACGTCCTCGCATTGAGCAAGACTTTGAGGAACTTACCGAAAAGGAAGAGGTTGACCTCAAGGAAAAACTCAAAAGTAAGTGGGCGAGATTAGAAGCGCTTGTCGGAGCTGAAAATCGAATTAACCTGATTGCGGCGGATATTGTGGATCATTTTGAACGACGCACAGAAGCGATGGATGGCAAAGGCATGATTGTGTGCATGAGCCGTCGCATTTGCGTAGAGCTTTATAAAGCCATCATCAAACTTCGCCCGGATTGGCATAGTGACGATGACAATCAAGGACTCATCAAAGTAGTTATGACAGGATCTGCAAGCGACCCTGAAGATTTTCAACCTCATGTAAGAAACAAAAAGGCACGAGATCTATTAGCTAAGCGAGCGAAAAACCCTAATGATACTTTAAAGCTTGTCATTGTGCGAGATATGTGGCTAACAGGTTTTGATGCCCCTTGCATGCACACGATGTATATAGATAAGCCGATGCAAGGCCACGGACTTATGCAAGCTATCGCTAGAGTTAACCGAGTATTCAAGGATAAGCCTGGCGGATTAATTGTTGATTATTTGGGGATAGCCGATCAACTTCGAAAAGCCTTAGCTAACTACACCGAACAGGATCGGGGAGAGATTGGAGTTCCTCAAGAAGAAGCAATCGCTTTGATGCAGGAAAAATACGAAGTTGTTCAGCAGCTATTCTATAAATTTGATTACTCAAAGGCAATCATCGGTACGCCACAAGAAAGGCTCTCCATCATTCCTGCAGCTATGGAGCATATTTTGTCCCAAGAAAAGGGACGAGAACGTTTTATGCAAGCAACTCTTGATTTATCCAAAGCCTTTTCGCTTTGTGCTGCAAGCGATGAAGCAAAGCAAATTAGAGATAGTGTTGGCTTTTTTCAAAATGTAAGATCCGCATTTGCAAAGTCCACTGCAGGATCAGGGAAAGATATGGATGAGCTCAATACAGCTCTTCAACAGATTGTTTCTAGAGCTGTTGCCTCAACTGAAATGGTTGATATCTTCGCTGCCGCAGGTCTTAAGAACCCTGAAATTTCTATTCTTTCAGACGAGTTCCTTGCAGAAGTCAAAGGCATGGAACGCAAAAATCTGGCCTTTGAGATGCTAAAAAAACTCTTAAAAGATCAAATTCGCAGCAGATCAAATAAAAATATTGTTCAGGCCAAGAATTTCACTGAAATGCTTGAAAATACTATTCAAAGGTATCAGGGGCGCTTAATCGAAACCGCTCAAGTCATTGAGGAGCTTATCCAATTAGCTAAAGAAATCAGACAAGCCAACCAAAAAGGGCAAGATTTGGGGTTGAGCGATGATGAATATGCTTTCTATGATGCCCTTGCTGATAATAAGAGCGCGCGTGATGTTTTAGGCGATGATCAACTCAGAGTCATTGCTAGAGAACTTGCAGATTCAATTCGCAATAACACAACCATCGATTGGACCTTAAAAGAAAGTGTAAAAGCTAAGTTGCGTGTACTCGTAAAGCGGATTCTAAGAAAATATGGTTACCCGCCTGATCTTTGCGAAAAAGCTACCCAAACTGTATTAGAGCAGGCAGAGTTGCTGTCAGATCAATGGATGAATGAAATTAAATAGAGATTAACTAGTTTCTTCTGAAATGCCATCAGTGCAATAAATTCACAACAAGCCTTAAGTCATCATTTTAATGGTTTTGCTCGATCAAAAAATTTTTGTTCCTCCTTTAGGAGTTCAAACCTTTTGATAAGGAGATGAAAATTGGTATACGGGTCTTCTCTTGGCTGCTCATATTTTTTGGACACCAATGCTGAAGCATTTTTGCAAGCCGTTCCAATTAAATGGATTGTATCTTTAAATATTTGCACACCATCTTTGTCGTAATTCTCAAACCTTGGACATTTTCTCAACGCCTTTATCATTTGTTGCGGACTTCCAAAACCGGATTCGCGCATTTGGAAATGTAGAAATATCCATAATTCAAAACAGGGATTTGAGACTATCGGAATAAACTTTTTAGATCTACACAGTTCGACCGCCTCTAGATAATCTAAGAGGTTGTTATCTCTGTCAAATACACAAAAAATTTTGTCGTATTTTACCCCATCTTCTTTTAACTTGCGTTTTGCGGTATTCACAATACTTTTAGGATCAGTCCCATCACCTTTACAAATATGAGCGTGAATTCGCCAATTTCTAGCAAGTTCTGAGAGATAATCCCTTTCTGATTCTCCTTCGCAAACCACTAAATCAATAGGAGCATAGCGAGCATCAGGCTTTCGAAATGAACGTTTAGAGATTGGTCTGGTCATGAGAAGCGAAATTTCCCCACAAATGGAAGAGCCCCATAACGCCCTTGTAGATAACCTTTGCCAATGGCTTCACCTTTGCGAGGCTTAAAATCTAAAAGAGAGTAAAGACGTGATCCTTGTTGTTCATCTTTTTGCACAAACCACACTTGATCTCTTCTAAATAAATCACTGTCTAGCAAAGAAGTGTCATGAGTGGTGAAAACAAGTTGAGCATTTTTAGGGTTAGTTTTTGGACTATGAAAAAGCTCTATTAAATATCGGACAATGTTCGGATGAAGATGGAGATCCAATTCATCGACAAAAAGTACTAATCCTTCGCGCAATGTTTTCAACCAGCCACCTGCTTGCCAAAAAAGCCTTTGTGTTCCTTCAGATTCATCCATCAACAAGTCAAAAAGAACTTTTTGGTCCATATCATTCATCTTATGCTGTGTTCCTACAGCTATAGTTTTTATAGGTGATTCTTCTTTTTCAATTAGCTGATAGATCTCGATCCCAACGTCTGCACATTCCATGAATTTATGAACCAAAGGGGCTGTATTGGAATCTTTTAAAAATTCAATGGTAAGACCTAAATTAAAATTAACTTCTTGTGAAGGACCATTTTTTAGCAAAATGACAAGTTGATCTCTAAACCAAAGAAAGATGGGTTTTAGCTGCTCGCTATTAAATTGCACTGCTGTGGAAAGATATAAAGCGTTTGCACGCGTCATCTGTTCCCAAACTTTATGTTCCCCTTTAAAGCTTGGTCCATGATACCACTCATATGCTTTTGAAGATGCATTCCATTTTCTGGTAAACCATGTCTGTCGATACTTTTTAGGGTATGCATAAAGCTCTTCACTTATGATTTGATCTTGGGTAAGAGCCACATGATAAGTGAACCGGGTATCATTACAAACGAAATCGATAGAAAACTCGCTCGGTTCATTTTGAGATTTTGCATTAAGTCGAAATGGTTGTAGGGGGATTTTTTGCTTTTCCTGATAGGTCGTTGAAGACGCAAGAACAAACTGCTGCAGAAAAAAAATTGCTCGAATCAAATTGCTTTTGCCGCCAGCATTAGGCCCATAAATCACAGCAGAACGAACCAGACGCTGACTTTGAGAATATTCAAATGTGTTTGAATCTCGAAGCTCAGATCCCTTGCCAGCCGATAGGTTCAGGACCTCTTCGTTCTCGAAAGATCTAAAGTTTTTGACTGAAAATTGCAATAACAAGGCATTTTCTCCTGTATAATTTCTGTATTTTCCTTATTTTTGCACATTTTACGCAAAATGTCTAGACTTTTTATTATTTTGCCCATATATTAATGAAAACATAGAGATGCTTAATGAAGCATTTGACTCAACAGGGTTAAAGAAAAATGGCTAAGCCTGAAACTATTAAATTAACTATAACGTTATCAAAAAAAACTTATATCCTTGGAATACTGAGTTTTAATGTAAAAAAGGAAGAATTCTCCTACCATTTTACATATCCTTCAGATGTGCCACTAAATCATTTCAACTGCGACACCGGCTTAAAAACAGCCAGATTTGACCACATAACTTGGCATAAAAGCAGCGTGCACATCAAAAGATTAGATGATGTGGCTATCGAGCGTATTGATTTAAACCAAGGTCCTCTTTTCTGTGATAAGCCTATTATAACACCTCTTTATCTTGAGTCTATTTATTTCAATAATAACTCCCCTTGCCTACAGGAATTAGGACATCTTCAAGGCTGGAAATCCAGTCAAATTCAAGAGATTTTAAACGTTGGAGAATCTTCAGGTTTTAGCGTTATGTTTATCTTAGTACCTTCTTCAACGAAAATGGAAGACTTCCTACTTGGTTTACAATTTTTAGAACTTCCAGAGGGAATGAATTATCCGCCTTGCTTTGTGGATCTTTGCAACGAAACTCACCGTGCAGGGCGAATCATTTTATGGAGTGGATGGGATCTTATTATTTTAACCTCACCCTATACCTGCCGAATTAAATCAATAATTCCAAAAGAATTAGGGGATAGCTACAGATTGCCCAATTATAAAAATGTTCCCGCAGCAGTTACTGATTTATTAATGCAAGCTAATGATTTGACAAGAGTTGGTGATCGACTTGTCAAAGTCAGTTAATTTTATATTCAGGTTTTCACGTATCCACACTATAGCCTCGGCAGTCGCCAACATCTAATCAAAAAAAGATGTGCACTCCAAAAAATCTCCCCCTTAGAACCCCCTCTGTCGTTGACTTTGTTGTTCTATTGTTATGAAGGAGGTTAAGGAAAAAGCAAAACTTGCTGTACAGCTTCCCTAGATTGCTTTTTTGTAGCTTTTTGATGTCTTGTTTGTCTTATCACATTCTAAATCTTCCAACTTTATAAACGGTTCAAGCTCATAGATCTTGCGCATTCCCTCGACAAAATGGTTCGATAATTGTCCGGTCATCGGCATCATGGCTCTTTCCCAGGGGAAAGCGCCTTTTTTATTTTAAGCCTCTGCAAGAAATTGCTCTCTCTGCATTCATTCCCTTAGTTTCATCCCTATTTTTCTGAAAATGCCATTTTGCGAGAAATATCAAGTCGCTTTTGCTTAATTTTTATTGAATCCTCTATGTATAAAATCCTTTCAGATATGCAGAAGTCCAAGGAATGAAACGCAAAAATCTGACTTTTGAAATGTTAAAAAAGCTGCTGAAGGATCAAATTCGCATTAGATCAAGCAATAATGTTGTTCAAGCCAAAAACTTTACCGAAATGCTTGAAAACACTATTCAAAGGTATCAGGGACGCTTAATCGAAACCGCTCAAGTCATTGAGGAACTTATCCGATTAGCTAAAGAAATCAGGCAAGCCAACCAAAAAGGGCAAGATTTGGGGTTGAGCGATGATGAATATGCTTTCTATGATGCCCTTGCTGATAATAAGAGCGCGCGTGATGTTTTAGGCGATGATCAACTCAGAGTCATTGCTAGAGAACTTGCAGATTCAATTCGCAATAACACAACCATCGATTGGACCTTAAAAGAAAGTGTAAAAGCTAAATTGCGTGTACTCGTAAAGCGGATTCTTAGAAAATATGGTTACCCGCCTGATCTTTGCGAAAAAGCTACCCAAACAGTATTAGAACAGGCAGAGTTGCTGTCAGATCAGTGGATGAATGAAATTAAATAACAATCTCTGAGCATAAAATTTCCGGTTGCATATCTATTTTTGTTAATCAAACTGTCGTTTGGCGCTTAATTCGTAGCAATCAATTATTACAAAAAAATGGTACTTAAATGAAGAAAATGACTCATAGATTAACCGAAGAACTTAAATTATTGTCGTTTGAAAATCATGATAGCTGCATTAAATGCCAATATAATTTTGTTGCAGGTGATACAACACATTTAGGATATGATTCAGAAAACGAGCCTTTATATGTGTGTGAAAAATGTTCATCTTCATTAAATGAAACAGCTATCAGGTATCACTTTAGTCCACGTCCCTATGAGATCCCAAATGCTAATACTCAGTTATGGCGTTACATGGATTTTGCAAAATATGTCAGTATGCTAGCAAATGAAGGACTATATTTTGCTTCTGCTGAAACTTTTGATGATTTATTTGAAGGCGCTAAAGGGGTAAAGAAAAATAAAGACAAATGGGACGAATTTCATCTTGAATTTTTTCGAAAAGCGATTGAAAATCCACCTGAAGGATACCTAAATGAACTTTCGAAAGAAGAAGTAGAGCAAAATTCTCAAAGGCTCTTAAAAGGGCTAGAAAGAGCTGGTTTATCCAGTAAAAAATTTACATTTGTTAATTGTTGGCATGAAAATGAATTTGAATCTGAAGCCATGTGGCGATTGTATTCTAATTATTTTGAGAATGCTGTTGCAATTAAAACATCTTTTAAAAATCTTTACATCTCAATGGGTAAGAACCCATCTATTAGCATTGGTCGTATAAAATATTTAGATCTTAACAATAAATATGCTGGGGTTAACAATGCTTTTTGGCGAAAAAGAAAATCTTTTGAATACGAAAGAGAAGTTAGAGCTATCTTAATTGATCCTGAATGTAATGACAGAGGGAAAATCATTAAATGTGATCTGTCAATTTTGATTGAAGAAATATTTGTCTCCCCAAAGTCACCAGCATGGTTTGTAAAAACCATCAATGATGTAAATAATAAATATGGATTGAAAGTAAAAGTCAGTACGTCTCAACTCAACGAAGAACCGTTTTTTTAGATACTGGTTCAGTAACTTATGAACATTTTCACCCTCCCCCTTGGAACCCCCTCCGTCGTTGACTTTGTTGTTCTATTGATATGAAGGAGGTAAGAAAGAGAGGCAAAAATGCCGTTTACCACTGCTAAACAGCTCTTTTGTAGATTTTTAGTCCTTTTTTATTTTAAGCCTCTGCAAGAAATCGCCCTCTTTGCATTCATTCCCTTAGTTTCATTCTATATGATAAGTCTTCTTTTAATTTTTAAATCCGAAGACTGATGGATTCCTTTATTAATTTTTTTTATCATTAATAAATGGCTAATAAATAAATATTTGCGATTGAAAGTCTCATGAAAATTGATTAGAAGGCTCGGAAAAATTATGTAATCCTGAGCGATGGCAAAAGATGTGAAAAATGCTTGAATCCCTCTTTATTTTTGAACGAGAAATACAAGCGCCTAGCAAATAGAAATACTTAAGAAATTTCAATATCTTGAATTCTTTTTATGTACTTACAAGAGTGTTTTTAAAAATATTTTTAAAAGATTTACAGCGTTTTATTAAATTAATATAATCTTCCCTAAAATTAAATTTTAAGCTGATTAGAATACTTGTAACTAATAATCTCAAATGCTTTTGTTTTTTTGAAGGCTTCTTCCTCATGAGAAATATTTAATAGCCTTTTTCCTCCATCTTTAGAGGCTAAATTAGCAACCTTTTCCAATACTTCTTTTTCGGTATCAGAAAATACGCATAAATCCGGCTTGCCAACGGATTTCAACGTGTGGTTTTTGCAAGCCTCCAAAATTCCATTGGAAAGAAGCAATTGTATCAAGTTTTGATATTGATCAGGACATGGACCATACTCCAAATGTATATAGCGGGTGCCTGTTATTCCGGTCCCATAAAGCTGAAAATGTTTAAAATCGGCATAAAAAAGTGCCTTATTCAAAAATAAAGGGCTTTTCGTAAATTCGCATAAATATTTTACAGCTTGCTTAAACAACTCTAAACAAAAAGATCTATTACCACTGTAAATATCGGGTGCATGACTTTTCCAGTGAACCTCAAGAGCATTAAGTTCTGCGTAAGCCTCATCACATTTCAAACGGATATGATCGTCTTGAACAACATCCTGAACATAGTAAGTTTCCCAACGCTTGATGCTTGCCTCTCCAACCTTTAAGTAGTTTGCAAAAGCTGCTTGAGACATTCCAAGCGAAGCTCGATATTTAATAATCTCTTCGGATGTCAAAAGCTTATGTTGCTTGCGGTATTTATCCGCAGCACTCCTTCTAAGCCTATTCATTTGTTCTCCATCCATTAAAGGCGTCTGACATTTTGTACAAACAAAGGAAGGCACAATTACCTCTACTTCCTCTCCCTTGACCTCAGGACTAAAACGGATGTTTTTGGATTCAAATTTTTCTGAGTCGCAATTTAGGCACTTCATTTTAATCTTCTCCGTGTTGTTCTGCAGAGCGACTTGGGTGTAGTGAGACGTAATAATATCGCTCATCCTTCAAAACAAATTTGATATACATTTGCTTAGCACATTTAAGGCTCCACCAGCTAAAGGCTAGTAATTCAAGCCCCTCTATTGCTTTCTCATAGGACTTTTGCGGGGGTCTTGACCCCTTGTAGTCCTTAGGTGAAATTTCATCCAGCAGTTCCCTAATCAACAGCCAAACATCATTTGCATCACCGATATATAGATCATTTAACTCGCCCATAGCTTTTGATGGATTAGCAAATAATCCATGCCTATTTTTTAAAAATTCCTTTGCTTCACTTAGTCGTTTGATTAGTTCGCGATCCGAAGGGCGCTTATCCTGCATGTGATATCTCTTCGTATATTATTATAGTGTCATATGATACTAATGTAAAGGCGAAAAAGTCAATAACCTAAAGTCATTCTCATTCGAGAATAGTATTAGTCCATTAAATACAAGATGCTTATAACAATAAAGAAATTGTATCTTCTTGAAACAAGGGCATTTTTTATTTTAAGCCTCTGCAAGAAATCGCCCTCTCTGCATTCATTCCCTTAGTTTCATCCCTATTTTTCTGAAAATGCCATTTTGCGAGAAATATCAATTCGCTTTTGCTTAATTTTTATTGAATCCTTTATATAAAAGCATTTTCTTATATTTTATAAAAACAGGAAAACTGTATCTATTTTAATTGTTATTTATCTTAGTTTAAATAGTTGGTTTATTTTTATCTAACTTGATAAATTGATTTATTAAAATGGATAATTCCGCTTGTTTGGTTCTATAAGAATTTTTGTGAATTTCCTAGGCATGCTTAAAAGCATTTATTAACCTTCCATAGGAAACATAAAGTCTGCTATTTCTGTTCCTATAGCGACTTTTAGCTATTAGGAGGCCTCATGAAAATCACCGTTATTGGCGGCAGCGGACTTATCGGTGCCAAGTTAGTCAAGCTTTTACAGTCTGCAGGCCATGAAGCGATCGCTGCGTCTCATTCTTCCGGAGTGGATGTGACGACCGGTAAAGGTCTAAAAGAGGTGCTCAAAGGCTCTCAAGTGGTTGTCGATGTCGCAAATTCTTCTTCTTTTGATGAAAAAGCCGCTGTTGAATTCTTCGAAAAATCCAACCAAAATTTGTCTGCCGCAGAAAAAGAAGCCGGTGTAAAGCATCATGTTGCTCTCTCTATTGTTGGAACCGATCGACTGGCAAATAGCGGCTATTTTCATGCTAAATATATCCAAGAACAACTTATCAAAGCATCTGCAATTCCCTATACAATCGTGCAGTCCACCCAGTTTTATGAATTTTTAAATAGCATTGCTCAATCGGCCACTACAGGAAATACCGTTCGGCTGCCGCCTGTTTTATTTCAACCGATTGCGGCAGATGATATCGCTTCAATTGGCTGACATTGCAGTAAAACCGCCCCTGAATCATGCCATTGAAATAGCAGGCCCTGAACGCGCGCGCTTTTCCGATTTGATCTGGCGATATTTACAAGCCACGCAAGATACACGTGCAGTGATATGATAGCTGATGACGAGGCGTGTTATTTTGGTGGGGTTGTCACGGAAGATACCCTTGTACTAGGAGGAAATCCGCGGCTCGGCCCCACTACTCTTGAGAGTTGGTTAAAGGAGCTAGTTTATAAAGCAAACGGTGTTTAAGAGGGGTATTAAAACCCATAATAATCTCAAATCTAGGCCATTAGCAGTTTTAAGAAATCCTCTAAGACTCAATGGCTTCTTTAAACTTTACTAAGCGATTCGGTTAGAAAAAACTTGTTCTTACTAAGGGATGCCTTCTAAATAAGATTTAGTGTATAGTATTTCTCAGAGCCTGTTAAAAAACTTGGTTTGTCAAACGTTTTAGCATTAATTTAGACATTGCCAAATAGATAAAAGCTTCAGAAGTTGAGGGATAATATTCATAGTCTTTACTCAATCTTCGATACCTTCCAA